>JAPUJD010000060.1 GCA_027296385.1 Acidobacteriota bacterium
CATCGTCGTCGAGCTCGCCGGCACGGCGGCCAGCGAGGGCATCGACGCAGCTCTCGTCAGGTATGACGAGCTGCGCTTCGAACACTACGGCGCCGGCGTCTACGACTTCTCCGCCGCCGCGCTGGGCGGAGCCGCCGGCAATCTGGCGCAGGCTGGCCTCTCCGAGGACGCCATCAAGGTCCTCGAGAAGAGCCTGCAGCACTATCCCGAATCGGCCGACACCCTGGCGATGATCGGCATGGTGCATCTCGAGAGCGGCAACCTGGAGGCCGCACGGCCGGCGCTCGAACGAGCCCTAGCGCTAGAATCCGAGAACCACATGGCTCAGCGAGCGTTGCAGATGCTCGAGGCCACACCAGCGATCGAAGAGCAATCGAAAGAGTAGCAGCCCGCGGCCGCCGCCAAGGCCCCCGTCGGTCCAAGTGGCGTCGCGCCATTGTGCAGGCTCGCCTGCCCTAACGCTCGACTCCGGTGAAGAGGACGGCCACCTCTTCGTCGACGCCAAGCTCGCCGGACTCGCGCAGCTCGAGGTAGCCGGCGAGACCGGCCGACCCGGTCGGATCGACGGGCATGGCCGTCTTCTCCCGGGCCATGCGGTGCGCCAACAGCAGGGTCTCCTCGGCTGCCACCAGCGGATAGCCGCCAGAAGTGAGCATCCCGCGGACGACGGCCAGCCAGTCATACGTCTCGTCATCGAGGATGCCGTACGCCACGCTCTGGGGCTCCTCTTCCCACGGCCACATGAACGAGGAGCGGTGGGTCGCCGCGAACTCGAGTGCCTCGTCGACCGCCGACGCCGGCACCCGCTCGGCGACCAAGCGCGCCCGGCTGGCCCGATCCGGCGGTAGGTCCCCAGGAGCGACGACTCGCGGCAGGAGGCGCTCGACCACGCGGTCGTAGGCCCGCGCCAGAGGGCTCGCCCCGGTCGACTGCACGGCGTGGAGACGAGGCATGCTCGCAGTCAGTCCGAGAGCTCGCGCCTCGTCGAAAGCGCGAAACGCAGCCGTGGCCAGAGCGCCGCCACCGACCTGGACGACCAGCCGGTCGAGCGCCGCGCCTTCGGCGATCAAGGTCGAGAGCATCTCGAAGACGAGCGTCTGGCCGCCCTCGAGCACGAGGCCATTGTCCGGGCCCTGGCAGCTGAAGGGCAGCGCGCCGCCGGCCACGGCGGCACGGAAGCGATGGCAGCACGGATCACCGGTGATTTCGGCCTCCCGGACACAGATCTTCAGATCGGCGCCGAGGCGCTCGAGCGTGCTCACCACTGACCGGTTCGCCGCCTCGGGCACGAAGACCTCGAGCTCACGGCCCGCGGCTCGCGCCACCACCGCCGCCGCCAGCGCGGCGTTGCCACAGCTGGCGATCGCCAGCGGACTGGCTTCCACCGCGCCACCGAGACGCCGCGCTATCTCCAGGTGGATCATCAGTCCCATCAGGTGCCGTGCCTTGTGCGACCCGGACACGTTGCCGGTCTCGTCCTTGACCCACACTCGGCGAACTCCGAGCTCCTCGGTCAGCGCCGGGCTCGCCTCGAACGGCGTGACCTCGAAGCCGTGCCCGTCGACCTGCGCGATCGCGCGGTCCAGCCCTGTGACCAGCTCTTCGTACTCGCTCTGGGACCAGCCGCTGCGCCGCGCCAGCTGATAACCGCCCAGGAGGAGGCGGTACTTGAGGAACGGATTGGGCTCGGCGCTCAGGAAATCGGCTCGCAGCCGATCGACCGGCGGCAGAGCGCTCGGTTCGAGCAAGCGCTCGAGCACGTGGTCGATGTCGTCCCCGGGCTGCGCTCGCGGGCAGCGGAACGCATAGGGCTCGTCAGCCGGCACCTCGTAGCCGCAGCCCGAGCAGATCAAACGGATCGGGGAAACTGGTGACGGGATACTCATTCGCCCTCGACTTTAACCGTCGCATCGAGAAACGACGGGCGAAATGAGTAGCCTGTCACCGGTTTCCGGCGCGCTGGTTGAACTCGTCGATCATCTCGTCCCATTGCGCGAGCAGCGGGTGCAGGCCAGTCCAGAACGACTGCTCACGCCGAGCCGCGAAGTCCGCCAAGGACACCCCCTGCTGCTCGACCCAGGTAAAGTAGCCGAGATTGAAGATGCGCTCCCGCTCTTGAGTCGAGAGCTCGAACAGATGGTCGTCCTCGACCGCCAGCAAGTGGCGGTCGTAAGTGGCGGCCGCCTCCCGGTCGTCGAAGCCCAGGGCAAAATCGCGGGCAAGAATCTTCTCGCGCTCGCTACCGTAGAGCTCGGCGCCGTCGGTGGCCACCGTCATCAGCACGTCGTCGCCACCGAGCCCCAGGCGCTTGGCCACCTTGATCGCGGCCAAGATGTTGCAGATGCTGGACAATCCGAGGCGACCGAGGTCCGCGACCACCTCCGCCGGCACCTGCCGCCGATCGATCAGGTGACGACGCCCGGCCTCGCTGTTGAAGAGCACCATCAAGGCGTCGGTCGAGCGATCGGAGATCGCGGTCACGATATCGGTGTTCATGACGTTGTGGATCAGCGGCACGTGCTTGTCGCCAATGCCCTGGATGTTGTGCTCGCCGAAACCGTTGTAGAGCAGCGTCGGACACTCGAGGGCCTCGACCGCGACCACCAGCGAATGGTACTTCGCCTTCAGATACTCGCCCGCCGCCAGCGTGCCCGCCGAGCCGGTAGCGGACACGAAGCCGCGCAGCCGCAGTTGCGGCCGCTCGCCGAGTTGGGCCTCGAGCACTCGCTCCATCGCCGGCCCGGTGCAGAAGTAGTGCGCCAGAT
This sequence comes from Acidobacteriota bacterium, assembly GCA_027296385.1. Classification (GTDB taxonomy): domain Bacteria; phylum Acidobacteriota; class Thermoanaerobaculia; order Multivoradales; family JAHEKO01; genus CALZKB01. The sequence continues at coordinate 2,766 of JAPUJD010000060.1, forward strand.
GGTTCCCGAACTCGCTGAACTGGTTGAAGATCACGTTGTCGGGCTCGCGATCGAGCTCGGCACAGCGGTCGTAGATCTCTTTGACGTTGCTCTCGGTGCCCGGCGTGCGGATGATGTCCTCCGCCTCGCCGACCCAGCGCTCCAGCCAGGTGAAGCGCTCGCGGCTCATGCCCTCGGGCAGCACCGCCACCCCACGACAGCCGAGGATCTTCGAGACGGCGACTCCGCCGCGGCAGTAGTTGCCGGTCGACGGCCAGATAGCCCGGTGGTGGCCGGGGTCGAACTGGCCGGTGACCAGGCGCGGCGCCAGGCACCCGTAGGTCGCGAGCACCTTGTGCGCGTGGATCATCGGGAAGCGGTCAGCCAACACGACGACGAGGCGGACCTCGACGCCGGTCAGCGCCGGCGGCAGCACGAGATGGTCCGGAATCTCGACCCGAGTGCCGTCGGCCCCGTTGTACCAGTGGACCCGGAAGAGGTTGAGGGCGTCGGCGTCGTCCGGCGCCACCCTGGCGAGAGCCTTCGCCACCTCTGCCGGGATGGTGCTCGGATCCGCCAGTTGGGCGAAGGTCGGCAGACGTACGCCCAGGATCCGGAAGTGCTCCACCGCGAGATCGTAAACCTCTTGGGCGACAACCCGTGTCTCGAGCCCGAGCTTGTCCATCTGCAGTCTCGCCATCCTCTCCAACCGCTTCTGGCTTGCATTATTCATCAACGCCGGGAGGTCGGGCCAATACCGCTCGAGGATTCCCGCGGTTTCCTTCGGCCTGGCTCGTGGGTCTAACGGGCGGAGGATCGCTTGCAGGCTCTGTGCGAGCGAGAGAACGGCAGGACAAGAGAATGAGGGCGGAACTTTTTGGAGTTGGGTAGGTAAGGGGGAGCATGTTGGTGCCGGTGGATCGAACGATCGAGAGCGCGACCGACCCGGAGGCCGGCAATACCGGCTCGGCGGATGTCGACGAGCGCCGGCTCCTACTGGACCACCGCGAGGGCGACGACGCTGCCTTCGCCAAGCTCGTGGCGGCCTATCGCGCTCCGGTGTACGGGCACCTGTGTCGGTGCGGCGTACCCGAGCCCGAACGGGACGATCTCTTCCAGGAGATCTTCCTGCGCCTCCA
>JAPUJD010000061.1 GCA_027296385.1 Acidobacteriota bacterium
ATTTCCAGACTTTCGGGGCTGACTTGCTGCACCCTGCACGACTCCTGTCTACGCTTCGAACACACCGTTACCGGTGCGCCCGCAAGACTCGGTTCCCACCTGCCCGCTACGGCTTTGGTGGCGAAGGACTCTCACCTTCATGTCAACATCAGCTTTTCCCAGCGCACTCGCAGTATCTGGCGAACTACGACAGGTATCGCCTACGGGCTATAGGCCTCATCCCCCGGGTGGTATTTCGTCTCGAGATTCGCTTCGATCTCCTCCAGAGTGAACCAGGAGGGCTTGAACTTTCCCTGCGCAAAGAGCGGAGCTTGATCGAAGTAGTGGGGTGAGGAGGGATCTTCGCTTTGGCCGTAGGGAACGATGGTGTAGGCACGCGGTCCGTCAGCAGTGAACTCGACTACGGCGACGTAGGTGTTGCCGAAGGTGGCGTAGCTCTTCTCCTGACCTTCTGGCCTCACGCCTTGAGTCGTGTAGATGCTGCCGGTGAGGTTCGCGTTGCCACCTTCCAGCGGAAGACTGGGGCGCTCGTCGCTGAAGGTTTGGCCGGAGCGATCGTCGGGCTTCTGATGGCGCATGATGTCGCCCCAGGCGATCTGCCAGGTTCCGAAGCGTGCCTGGATCGACTCGACGGTCTTCTCCAACTCAGCGACGAGCGGCCAGCTCGGAGGGGCGGGAGACTGGTTGACTTTCGTCATCCAGTCAGTGAACAGGAATGTCGCAACCGATTCAGCAGCCCCCTTGCGATCCCAGCCGCGCAGCAGCTCCACCGCCGCTACAATCGGCGCGGCTCGGTCCGGCTCTTCCTCGCGAAAACGATCCCATTCCTCGAAGAGCCGCGGCAGCTGCTGATCGGCGGCGAGATAGTGCCTGTCCATAGCGAGCGCCGCCAGGTCTTCGAGAGTCAGCTCGCTCGTGGCTTCGAGGATCTCGATGGAGCGGAGAGCTCGCAGTCCGTTCCCCTCGGCATCGACGCCAGGATTCCCAAACCCGAGCCAGCCGACCTCGCCAACGAAGCCGCCGTAGTTCTCGCGGACGGGGTTGTCCTCGCCGCCCGTGGCGCTGAACGGGGAGGAGTTGGCGTTCTGGAGCCAGCCGCTGGCCGGGTTGAGGACCTGTGGCAGGTCGTCGAGGGCCATCGTGCCCTGCCAGTCAGCGCTCGCGTCTGTTCCGTCAGCGATCGCCATTGGCTTGTGATCCGCAGACCGGACGGGAACCGCGCCGGTGTAGATGTAAAAGATGTTCCCCAGACGGTCAGCGTACATGGTGTTGTGATACGCCAGCCGTAGCATCGAGAGCGCGGAACGGAACTCCTCCAGGTTGGTGGCGCGAGCCATCGCTGTGTACTGGGCGAACGTGCCGGGGCCGTCCTGGTTAGCGGCACGAATCGCATACCAGTCGCCTCTGGAGCCGCGACGGAGAGGTCCGTGGTGGGATCGGCGAAGCGTGCGCTCACGCTCTTCGAGCCGATCCTCGACTCTGACGAGAAGGGTCTCCGTCCAGACCTCGAGCGGGCGCTCCTCGCCCTCGTGTCGGTAGGTGGTCGGGGCCTCGGGGTCGTCGACCTGCAGTCGATAGACGTCGACCACGTCGACATAGTTCACCGTATGCGTCCATCCAAGATCTCGATTGTGCGCGATGATGGGCATACCCGAGAAGCCGTAGCCGGCAATCCCTGACAGCTGGAGACCTTCCTCAGAGTGGACGTGGAACTCGTAGGGGACGCTGAACGCCATGTGCGGATTGGCGAAGAGCATGGCGTTGCCGCTCGCGGTGCGCGACGGGCCGATCGCCCAGGCGTTCGAGCCTCGATCGCTCCCGGGAAACTGAGGCTCATCCACAAAGACGCCTCTTTCGATAGGGCTAGCCCCACTGCCCAGGGTTGGATCGAAGCGATGGGAGGCGAAGATCTGCCACGATTCGAGGTGCGTGAGCACCTTCCAGCCCCCGCCGTCGTGCTTCCACAGGTAATAGTTGACGCCAGCCGCATAGGCCTCCGCCAAGGCTCGGACACCGGGAGTGGCCGTACGAGCCTCCTGGCGGGCGACCCGCTCGCGGCGCAGGGCACGCTTGTAGAGGTCACCCTCGATTCCGTCCTCCCCAATCAGTTCCGAAAGGCGGCCAATCGTAAGGAGGTAGTACAGCTCGTCTTCGATCAGGCGGTCTTCGGCTCGGGCGTAGGCCGCTCCGAACATCACGCTCGCATCCGTGGGCCCGAACACGTGGGGGACACCCCAAGAGTCACGGTATATCGTGACCGTCTCGGCCATGTCCTCCCACTTGGCTGAGTCGCCGCCGCCCGGGAAAGCAGTCCTCTCTTGGGCTGAGGCGGGTGTGGCCAGATGACCCGCCAGGAACAGGATCGCAAGTCGGATGCCGGCTCGGATCGCAGTTCGAGAGTTGTTAGCTCGCAGTCGGAACGTACCGTTCTCGGACATCGGAATCGGCCCCTCGTATCGTTGATAGTCTGTCTGGTGCAGCTAGTTTAGATCCTCGTGCTCACTAACGACAGCGAGCCAGAGCGCTGCTTCCTCGACGGTTGAGGGTGTCGCAATACCTGGCGGAAAGCGACATGCATAGCTCGGTCTGCATAAGCACCTAGAAAACCTGCGCTCCAGCGACGAGCTCCGGTGGCCGGAGCACTGACACCCCGGCCACCGAAGCCACGAAGCGGTCGGCTACGTGATCTCTAAGGCGTGGCTAAGGCTGGTAGCCGAGGTCCGTTCGCCTGATCGCGGACGAGGTCTCGATCCGCAGGAGCATCTCCCCTCCCCTGGCTCGCAGCGCCAGCCCCTCGTCACCCAGCATCTCGTTGATTTTCTCTGCCTGAGCGTAGTGGTCGGCCTCACTCTCGGCGAGCCGTCGAATCCGGTAGACCG
>JAPUJD010000062.1 GCA_027296385.1 Acidobacteriota bacterium
TCATGAATGCTGCCCACGGCGGAATAGCAACCGGCGAAGACCGGCGTCGTCGGAGTGCTGAGATCGATCATGTGCAGGCCGCCAATGCAGGTGTCGGTCGTCACTGCGTAGGCGAACGCGGTAGCCAGGTTGATGGCGATATTGTGGGCATCGGAGATGCCGTTGTAGTGCGCGGTCTCGGAGAACACCACCGGTGGGGCCACAACATCTCGCAGCTGGGTCAGGTCGAACACTTGCATTCCGTGATCTTTCGAGTCCGCGACGATGAAGGCGTGGTCGGCATGGACCTTGAGGTCGCGGATGAAGGTTACGATCCCGTTGTGCGCCGGCAGCGTGCCGATCACCACCGGAGCCTCGGGATCCTGGAGACTCACGAAAATCGTGCCTTCGCGCGCCGCGACCAGCGCGTACTCGACTCCGGTCTGCGGATCTTCCCAGCCCCAGTTGTCGGACGCGGCCACGGTTCCGAGCTCGGCCGAGCTGAGGCGGGACATCAGGGTGACGTTGCTGCAGGGATAGATCCCAGCCATGCCGCCGACGCAAGGCAGCGCCTGCGCCCGGGCGCAAGTTGCGCCAGCGAGGGTCGACAGCAAGACAACGATCAAGAACCTGTTTTTCATGGGAAGGCCTCTGTTGGACGCCCAGAGACGGGCGCCGTCGACCCTATACGATCTCGGCGACATCCCGCAGTGAACGCGGTTCGGTGTCTCGTCCGGCGTTCTCTAGGTCGGGTACTCGATCCTTACCCAGGTGCCTAGCGTGCCCTCGCGGTAGGTGACGACGATCGTCCGGCTGCCGCGCACGAACTCTCCCTCGCCGTGCCGCCGCCACCCCGCCGCCTCGATTTGCTCGTTGTAGCGCTGTTCGACCTTCGCCGGCTGTGCCGGCACCGATAGCTCTACGAAGCGACGATTCTCCTGCGCCGGACCGTAGTTGATGACGCTCGACGATCTGTAGAGCGGCAGATCGCGCGGGAAGTCGCCCGGCAGCTGGGCGCCGACGCTCTCGACCGCTGACTTGGCCTGGACGTCGTACTCGGTGGTGACCGCGGCGTCGACCGGATCGCCGATCTCTTCCGTCTCCAAGGGCGCCGACGCCTGCCCCCCCGGATCCTGGCGACAGCCGACGAGGCCGACCGCCAGCACCAGGGCCACGATTCTCAGAGCGCTTCCCGTCATCGAGCCAAATTACCACGTTCATCGCTCGCCGCCTCGCCGCCGATCGCGCCCAGCCGCGGCGAATGGATCAACACTCCGATGGCGTCGAGCGTGACGGCGGCGTCCTCGCTGGCGCTCAGCGCGGCGCGGGCCCTGTGCTAGCGTTTCCCACGGTGACCAGAGACGACAAATCGGCGGTGCTCGCCTTCACGGCGCTCTCCGCCTGGCTGATCCTGCTGCTCATCGGCTGGACTCTCGGCGGCGCGGTTCACCTGCTCTTCGCTCTCGCCCTGCTCGCCTTCCCCTGGCGCCGCTTCCGCACCTAGCATCCCGTGGCTCCCGGTCGCGTGGCGGAACCCACAGGACTTCTGGCACGGCCTGCTACTGGCGTGGCCGCCAAGCCTGGAGGTTATGGATGGCACGGACCAGCAGGAAAGCGAAGGCGCCGAAGGCCAGCCCGATGATCCAGGCCAGCGACCAGGCCCAACCGCGCCAGTAGTGCAGCAGCGGCACGGTTGCGGCAAGTGCGACGAGGGCGGCGAGAACGCGCTGTCGGATCATTCGACACGCGCCTCGACCCGGTTCTCCAGCACACCCACACTCGAGACCTCGACCTCGAGCGCCTGCCCCGGCTCGAGGCGGCCGACACCGGCCGGAGTGCCGGTCAGCACCACGTCCCCGGGCTCGAGGGTCATCATGCGCGAAATGTAGACCAGTTGCGCCACCGGGTCCCACGCCATCTCGTTCACCTGGCCCCGTTGCCGCTCTTCGCCATCGAGGCGGGTGACGACCTCGAGGCTCTCGAGGTCGGGCTCGACCTGGATCGCAGGCCCCAAGGGACAGAAGCTGTCGAACGACTTACCACGAGCGAAGGTCGCGTCCCGGCGCTGCAGATCGCGCGCCGTCACGTCGCAGGCACAGGTCACTCCCAGGATCCCGGCGCGGGCCTGCTCGGCGTCGGCCCGGGTCAACCGATGGCGCACGACGACTGCGATCTCGCCTTCGAACTCGACGCGCTCGCTCTCCGGTGGCAACACGATCGGAGAGCGGTGGCCGATCACCGAGCTCGGCGCCTTGAGAAAGAGCAAGGGCTCGCTCGGCATCTCGTTGCCGAGCTCGGCCGCATGGTCGCGGTAGTTGCAGCCGACGCCGACGATCTTGCCCGGCGCCACGGGGGCCAGGAGCCCGAGCGGCTCCTCCTCGATCTCGCGGCCGAACTCCCAGCCGCCGGGCCGCACGTCGTACGGGTCGGAGTAGAGGGCGCGCAAGACACCCTCCTCGTCACGCACGGCGTAGAACCCCTCCGGGCCCAGTCGGTAGAGCAGCACCGGAAGATTCTAGTGGAGAGCCGTTTCTCGACGACTCTGATCGCCGCTCGGCGACCCCTCGCCCGGCTGTCCGGCGCGGGGGATCTGTGCCATCACGTGCTCGGCCAACGCGGTGATCGTCAGAGCCGGATTGACCCCCAGGTTGACCGGCACCACCGAACCGTCGGCGACGAGGAGATTCGGGTAGCCGAAGACCTCGCCGTTGAAGTCCACCACGCCGTGCTCCGGCGAGTCGGCCATGCGGCAGCCACCGAGAATGTGGGCCGTGGTCGGGGCGTCGAGCAACACCTCCGACCAGCTGCTCTTCGCGTAGCCCTTCATCCGTCGGGCCATGCGCCGAGCCACCTCGTTCGCCACCGGAATATAGGACGGCACCCTTTTCTGCCCCGGTGGCACGGTCGAGCTGACGCCGTAGCCGCCGAGGCGCCACCCGCGCCGGCGGTAGCGCAGGCGCAGATGACTCTCGTGGGTCTGCATGGCGAGAATCACCGAATTGCGCGCCGCCTGCCCGCGCGGCCAGAGTGCCTTCAGCGCCTGCCATGGATGGCGCAGCACGTTGCCCAGAAAGCGCAGCTGCCGGGGGACTCGTCCGCCATCGTCGGTCAACACGGAGCTGAGTAGAAACAGCAGGTCCGAGCCCTTGTTGTAGCGCACCATCTCGATGTGGGTCGCGTCGTCCGCGTAGATCCCCGAGGTGATCGCGATCTGGTCATTCCAATCAACTTCCCGATCACTCGAATCCACCGCCAGGATGGCCTCCGAATTGGTCCGCACGTAGTTGCCGAGTTGGTCGGAGATCTCGGGTAGCCAGCCACGCTGTTTGCACTGCATCAACAACTTGACCGAGCCCATGACGCCGCCGCTCAAGACCACGCCGCGAGCGGTGAACTCACGCCTTGGATGCAGCCAGCCGGTCGACTTGCGGGTCGCCACCTCGTAGCCGTCGCTCACCGGTCGTACACCGGTGACCTCGGTCTCGGGGATGATCCGGACCCCGAGGCGCTCGGCCAGGTAGAGGTAGTTGCGGTCCAGCGTGTTCTTGGCGCCCACTGGGCAACCGATCATGCAGGCACCGCAAAAGGTGCAGCCCGTCCGGTCGGGACCGGCGCCGCCGAAGTAGGGGTCGGGTACCGTCTTGCCGGCCTCGCCGAAGAACACCCCGACGTCGTTGACGTGGAACGTGTCCTCGCCGCGCAACTCGAGGCCGACCTCGCGTAGTAGTTCGTCCGCCCGACCAATTCGGGGTGACGGATTGGCTCCAAGCATGCGCCGCGCCTCGGCGTAGTACGGAGCGAGCTTGGCGCGCCAATCGCCCGGTCCCCACTCGGGCTTGGCAAAGACCTCGTCGCGTGGCGTCAGGAGCTGGTTGGCGAAGACGAGGCTGCCGCCTCCGACCCCAGCTCCGTGCAGAACGAGGACATGCTCGAAGAGCGTCAGCACCTGGATGCCGTAGAGGCCGAGCCGGGGCAGCCACAAGTACTTGCGCAGGTTCCAGTTGGTCCGTGGGAAGTCCTCGGGGTGGTAGCGCCGGCCCTTCTCCAACACCGCCACGCGGTAGCCCTTCTCGGCCAGCCGCAGGGCCGAGACCGAACCCCCGAAGCCGGAGCCGATGACCAGATAGTCGAAATCTGAGCGCGCGGTCTCGGTCACGGACGATCAGTTTCCCACGAGTCGCCGCTTCGGCCTGGTCACCGTGTACTCACGCTCGAGGTTCGCCTCGATCTGCGCCTCTTCGAAGAGGATCGGGCGCCACTGCTTGCGCGAGAAGAGCTCGGTCTGATCGGTGAAGTGCGGCGAGGTCGGAACGCCCGATTGCGAGTAGGTCAGAAACGCCTTGGCCCGCGGGCCGTCGTCGGTGAACTCGAGCGCCATGACGAAGCTCGAGCCGTGTACAACCGGGTAACCCTCCTCGGTCAGGAACCGTGATCCCTCGACCCGGGCAGGCCGCGTCAACGGCTCGAGGGTCGACGCGTTGCGGCCGCTGCGCTGCATGTTCATCACGCCCTCGTAGAAGCCTTGCCCGCCGTGGATGGGAATGCGCTTGGCGGTCTTCGACAGCGCGTACTGCAGCTCGCCGAGCGCCACGTCCAGGGGTAGATCGCGCGAGCGCAGGAGCCGCACGGCGCGCGCCAGGTTCTCTACCGCCAGGCCTCCCGGCGCCAAACCGCGTGGTGTGTGCACTGGATGCTCGGGATCGAACCCGACGGCAAAAAGGCGACCGCCATCCCTGAGATCGGCGGGCTCGTAGCGACCGATCCACTCGCGAAACAGGGCAGCACCCCGGCTGCCGACGTCGTAACGATCGTCCCACGCGGCCAGGACCGTACACGCCTCCTCGAGGTCGATCGTTTCAGCGCCGAGGGTCACGCGCGGCGACGCTTCACAACGCTCGACCAGCTCGGGCTTGAGAAGCTCTGCCGTCAAGCTCCGGTTCTCGAGCAGAGCCGCGGCCATCTCGTCGAGGCTGAACTTGCGGTCGTCACCGGCCGGCCGGTCCGGCGAGCGGTGCGAGAGGGTCAGGTCGTTGTTGCGCGTGCGCAGCGACCGCACGGTGCGCTGGGACCCCAAGAGCGGCGAGTAGTCGCCCTCGAGGGGCGCCGACGAGTTGGTCAGCCAGAAGCTGTCGTTGGCGTTGAACACGTAGTCCGTGCGCTCGACCTGGGGCATGTCCTCGAAGGCCATCACCCCCGGATCCCGCGCGTCGGGGTCGTCTTGCCATTCGAAGACCGCCGAGTTGCCGGGTAGCACGACGACGCCTCGCTGCCACGCACGGCGCGTCAGCGAGTCGCTCTCCCGCAGCCCCAGCCAGCGCTCGATCGCCTCCGCGCTCAGGTTCGGCGTCGACGAGCTGTCGGTGTACCAGGCCAAGCCCTCGGCCGACGTCGCAATCGTGTTGACCCACGGCATGCCCTGATACTTGGCGTGAGCCTGCTGGAACTCGGCCATGCTGCGCGCCCGGTTCATGTCGAGCCACTGGCCCCACGCCTCGTCGTCGTCAAGGTTGACGTCGCGAAGCGCCAGAACCCGGCCGGCCGTCCACCCGACGTCGGGAAAGTCGATCACCGGCCCGAAGTGGCTGAACCAGACGATGCGCTCGACAGACTCGACCGAACCGTCTTCCTGCCGCACGTCGACGGTGACGGTGTGCGCGATCATCTCCCGCTCTTCTCCCTCATAGCTGTAGCTCGTCGGGCTGCCGGACACCAGATCGAGCTCATAAAGGGTGTAGCGCGTGCCGGCCGACACCGTGTGTGTCCAGGCCACCGCTCGGTTGAAACCGATAGTGACGCCAGGCACGCCGAGAAGCCCCACGCCGTAGACCTCGAGCTCACCCGCCACGACGAGGTGCTTCTCCCAGAATCGATTCGAACCCACCCACGGGTAGTGGGGATTGGCGATGAGCATGCCCCGGCCGCTCTCGGTCCAGTCCCGCCCCAGCGCCCAGCCGTTGGAGGCGCCGAGCTCTGGCGTCGCGGAGAATCGGGGGATCGAGGCCTGCCGTGCGACCCCTCCGGCGACCGGCGGCCGTGCCGCCGCCATCATCGACGCAAACCGGCTGGCGATCACCACCACGGAGCGATGGTAGGCGAGCAGATCTACGGCGGAGATCGGGAAGACCCAGTCGGCGCCCCGGCACCAGCCGGGCACGTTATCGCGCCCCGTCTTGTCCAGATACAGGTTGTACCCGGAGACGAATCCCTCGTACCACGCCTGCAAGTCCTCCTCCTGCGCGGCAAGATCCTCCGCCGCCCGCCCGTGCATTCGCAGCGCCTTGAAGCCGGCGTCGTTGAGCAGATGCACGTCGTCCTCGCCCGGGCCGAAATACTTCGCCCGCTCGCCGCGAGCTCGCACCACCTGGTCGGCGATCGAACAAAGGTGATCCTCGGCTTGAGCGTAGCCCTCGCCGAATCCCAGACTTGCCAGATCCGAGGCCTCGATGTGCGCTACGCCGTAGCTCGTGCGACGGATCCTCGCTTCGTATTGATCCCCCGAAGGCGAGCAACCGGCGCCCAGCGTGGCAGCGACCGCCAGCGCAAGCCAACGAACGGTGGTCGTCAGGCAGCGTCGGACTCGGGCTCGGATCATTATTGTCTCCTTCGAGGTCGCGCGATTGTACTCGCCCCCGACGTGCGACCACTCACGGACCTCGCCGCTTCGTCGCCGCACAGCCCCCTTCAGCGCCGGGTCAGGAGCAGCCAGAGAAAAAACGGCCCGCCAAGGAGCGCAGTCACCACGCCTACCGGCAGCTCGGCCGGCGCGATCACCGTTCTCCCGACGAGGTCGCAGAGCGCCAGGAAGGCGCCGCCGCCAAGCACGCAGGCCGGCAGCAGCAGCAGATGGTCGTGCCCCAGCCAGCCGCGCAGGATGTGCGGCACGATCAGGCCGACGAAACCGATCGGACCCACCACCGCCACCAGCGCGCCGACCATGCCCGAGGCTGCCAATAGCACCAGCCAGCGCACGCGCGACAGATCGACGCCGCGGCTGGCCGCGACCTCCTCACCGGTCAGCAGCAGGTTCAGGTCCCAGCGCAAGGACAGCAGCACCGCCAGGCCCGCGACTACCCAAGGCGCCAGCCACAGCACCTCGCGGTAGCCGACGACAGCCAGGCCGCCCATCATCCAGCGCACCATGCGGAAGGATTGAGTAAAGTCCGCCCGGTACTGCAGAAAGAGAATCAGCGCCGAGCAAGTGAGCGACATGGCGATCCCGGCCAAGAGGAGTGTCGCCGTAGTGAAACGCCTCCGTGCCGCCAGCCCGAGGATAAGGAGCGACACCAGGGCGGCGCCGGCGAAACTGCTGACGCCGACGCTCGACAGGCCCAAGAGCGTCGCTCCCCCGGCCCCGAGCTCGATGGCGGCAACGGCGCCGAGCGCCGCACCTGACGCCACACCGAGGGTGTAGGGCTCGGCCAACGGATTGCGAAAGAGCGTTTGGAACGCGAGTCCGGAAGCCGCCAGGGCACCGCCCGCGGCGAGGGCGAGGAGCACTCGCGGCAGCCGGATGTGCCAGAAAATGACGTGCTCCGCCGAGCCGGGACCAAGCACCGCCGCCAAGCCGATCACATGCTTGCCCAGCAATGGGGCGGCGATCAGCGCCGCCAGCCAGAAGGCCGTCAGCAGGCCGAAACGAAGGCGCACCGTCCTCACGGCCGTACACTCCGCTCGAGATCGAGCACCGGCAGGGTCTCCCCTCCCTCACGCCAGAGCTTGAACGGCGCGCCGAACAGCCGCTCGAGTATCGCCGGCTGTAGCACCTCGGCCGGCGCAGCGCACTCGACCACGCGACCGTCGCGCAACGCCAAGAGCCGGTCGCAGAGCCGGCCGGCGAAGCGAAGATCGTGCGTCGCCACCACCAGGGTGTGCGAGGCCTGACGCCGCAGCTCGAGCAGCAGCGACGCGACCCGCCGCCGGTTGCCGGCGTCGAGGTGGGTGGTGGGCTCGTCGAAGACCAGTAGATCGCCGCCTTGGGCCAGGGCCGCGGCGATGTACGCGGTCTGCCGCTCTCCTCCCGACAGCTCGCGCAGCGGACGCTCGAGCAGAGCCGTGATCCCGACCTGCGCCGCGGCCTGGCCAACGGCCTCGAAATCGCTCGCCGCCGGCGCCACCTGGCGCGCCGAGAGATACGGGTAGCGCGCCGACAGGAGCAGTTCGCGCACGGTCAGCGGCACCGCCACCGGTCGCAGCTGCGGCACGTAGGCGATGCGCCGCGCCCTTGCCTTCGCCGGCCACCGTGCGAGCTCCCGCCCGTCGAGCTCGACCGTGCCCGCCGACGGCCGCTCGAGTCCGGCCATCAGCCGCAGCAGGCTGGTCTTGCCGGCGCCATTGGGGCCGATGACGCCCAGGCACTCGCCGGGCTCGATCACCAGATCAACCGGGCCGACGATGCGCCGAGCCTCGACCCACCACTCGAGCGCCGACGCGCGCAGCAGCGCCATCTAGACGCCCGCGTCTTCCTCGACGGGAATACAGGCTTCGAGCGCCCGCCGCAGCTGAGCGTACACTCGCGGCAGCCGCGGCCCCGGGACCAGCATGTGGGCGCCCTGGACGAGCTGTACGCACGGCCCCTCGCCCCCCGCGCGCTCGGCGAGCTCGCGCCAGTCGGCCAGGAGCGCGAGCTCCCGGCTCTCGGGCACCACCAGCGGTTGCACCTCGAGCACCACCTCCGGCCGGCGTCGCAGGATCTCCTCGATACCGACCTGGGGATAGCGCGTATCGACGTCGTAAAAGGCGTTGATCGCCCCCAGACGGCTGAGCAATTGATCGAAGAACGTGCCGGGACCGGCGACGACCATGTCGCCGAGCCGCCGCGGTTCGCGCCCCACTACGAGGACCACCCGCAGCAGGTCGTCGACCGGAGCCGGCACCAGATCGAGCCGCCACTGTCGCAGCACGGTGTCGGCTCGATCTTTCACGCCGCAGCGCGCAGCGATGCGCTGGATGGCCAGCTCCACGTCGCCGAGGGTCTCGCTCGGCACGCTCAGCACCTCGACGCCGATCGCCTCGAGACGTCCGCGCAAGCTCTCCTCGCTCCTCAGCAGGACCGCGAGGTCCGGCTCAAGGGTGATGATGCCCTCGAAGTCCGGGTTGAAGAGCCCGCCGAGCCGCGGCTTGGCGGCCAGCTCCGGCGGCCAGGTCACGTAATCGCCCACCCCCACGACCCGATTGTCGAGACCGAGCACGTGAAGAATCTCGGCCACGCTCGGGGCCAGCGCGATAATGCGTTGGGGAGTGTCCGCCGCCCGCTGCTCGCCCGGCCCTGCTCCTCCACAACCGAGGGGCAGAACCAGCGCAACCGCGGACGCGATCAGTTGGCGACGGGTCGGGGGCTTCACTAGTTCGGGTCCGGCTGCCAGCTCAGGCTCAGTCCGCCGATCAACTGCCGGCCCGGCGCCGGGAAACCGAGAGCTTCGGCGTAGTGTTCATCGGTGACGTTTTCGACTCTTGCATACGGCACGAGGCGCCGCCATCCACGATAGCGCAGCGCCAAGTCGAGGCGCTCATAGGCCGAATTGGCGGCGCGGGCGAAGGTGATCGGATCGACGTCGGCGCGCTCACCGACATAGAGCACCGTCACCGCCCGGACCCAGTTGCCCGGCCGCCAGCTGCCGACCAGCGAACCGCGCCACTCGGGCCGCCGTAACAGGTCCAGCCCCGAGTCGCGGTCAATCGCCTCGAGATAGGTTACGTTGGCGCGCAAGTCGGCCGACCTCCACCGGCGCTCCGTGCCGAGCTCGACTCCACGCGTCCGGGCACTCCCGATGTTGACATTGCGGGACAGCACGAAATCGAAGTCGATGAGGTTGTCTAGCTCATTGCGGAAGCCGGTCAGGGTCACGCCCCAAGCCGGGCCGCGGTACTCGTAGCCCAGCTCGACGCTCTCGCTCTTCTCCGGCTCGAGCTCCGGGTTGCCGCTGAAGGGGAAAAACAGCTCACCCATCGACGGTGATCGAAAGCCCTCGCCGTAGCCCGCCCACAGACGGTTGCGATCGTCGATCTGCCATGCCGTCGCCAGCCGCGGGCTGGTGGCAGCGCCGAAAGCGTCATGATCGTCCTGGCGCAATCCGAGGTCGAAGCGCCACGCTCCAACGGCGTAGAAGAGCTGACTGAAGAGCGCCCGCGTAGTCTGCCCGGCGCCTTCGAGGCCGGGACCGAAAACCGAGCTGCTGTCGACCTCCTGGTCCTCGTACTCGCCACCTACCGCGAGCCACGCCTCGTCGCTGAAGCGATAGGAGGTGACGACGCGTGCCCGCTTCGAGATCGAGGAAGACTCGGCGAAGGTAAAGCCGAACGGATCGTCCGGGCCGTCGAACTCGCTGTCGAACGACGCCCGCGAGATCTGGGCCTCGATCTTCCAGCGCTCGCGCTCGAACTCTAGAGGCAGCGCAATCTCGAGCTCCCGCCAAGCGGTGGTGCGGTGCGGAGTCGCAAGAGCGCCGCTCGAGGGGATGCCCAAATCGGACTCGTTGCCGCGCAGGAGCAGCCCGAGCTCGAGGCCGTTCCCCGAGCGCCAACGGGCTCGGGCTACGAGCTCGTCGCTGTCGTAGAAGTCGTTCTCCGCCTCCCCGTCGCCGCGGCGGCTGTGGGCACTGACGTCGAAGCGCAGGCGGCCGGTGTCGAGCCCGGCGCTCAGAGCCGCTCGTCGATACCCGTCCCCACCGAACTCGAGACTCAGGCTCTGGGCCGGCGAGTCCGCCGTCAGCACCTGCACCACTCCGCCTAGGGCATCGCTGCCGTAGAGCGCGCTGAACGGGCCGCGGATCACCTCCACCCGGCCGATGTTCTCGGTCGGCAGGAGGCCCCAGTCGAAGCCACCGAAGAAGGGGTTGTTGAGCTCTATCCCGTTCCATAAGACGAGGGTGTGGTCGGACTCGGTACCGCGGGTGAAGAGCGAGGTCACCTTGCCCGCCGAGCCCGAGCGCACCACGTCGAGCCCAGGCACCGCGCGCAACAGATCGGCCACGGTCGTCGCCTGGCGTTCTTCGATCTCTTCCTGCCCGATGACGTCGGCCGACACCGGCAACCGGTGCCGGCTCTCCTCGGTGAGAACGCCGGTAACGAGAACTTCGTCGTGAACGGTCGGGGTCTGAGAACTACTCGGCACCGTGGCCGGGTCTTGCGCCAGCGCCGGGATCACGC
This sequence comes from Acidobacteriota bacterium, assembly GCA_027296385.1. Classification (GTDB taxonomy): domain Bacteria; phylum Acidobacteriota; class Thermoanaerobaculia; order Multivoradales; family JAHEKO01; genus CALZKB01. The sequence continues at coordinate 11,125 of JAPUJD010000062.1, forward strand.
CCCCGAGAATCCCGAGCCAGAGGATATGGACTCGCATCGTACGAACCTCCGCATCAAATGACGACGCCCCACCAAGGGTGAGGCGATGATGCGGAGCATG
>JAPUJD010000063.1 GCA_027296385.1 Acidobacteriota bacterium
CTTGCCAGGCAGCGAGCAGCCCACAGGTCCCCGCCACCGCACCGTTGGCGAGAACGTTGGCGACGCCGCGGGCAGGCTCGACGCCGCCAGCTCCCGCCCAGCGCCGCCGGAGGCGGCTGGCGGCGGTACCCAGGCCGACAAGCAACGCGAGCATCACGAGCCCGCGCCACCCGGTCCCCAGCCAGACGCCGGACGCCACGGCGAGCCCGGTCAGGGCCCCCCGAACGTCCACTGCTCGAACGACAAGCGCCAACAGGGCAAGGAGCACCAGCAGGGCGACACTCCAGTCCAGCCCCGCCGCGGGAGCGAATCCCCGATTGCCGGCCAGGATCCCGAGGCCGATGTAGAGCGCGCCGCCGCCGACCAGCGTGACGCTCAGATTGTCATCCAGGATCCAGGGCAGGGACTCCACCACCGCCCCGGCCAGCGCGGCCAAAGCGGCCGCCGCCAGGACGGCGCTCGGTCCGTAGCGTCCTGGCGCCGTCCACGCCACCAAGGCTGCGATCACCGCCCAGGAGACGAACAGGAAGGCGGCGCTGCCGACCCAGCTCTTGGCCTCGTTCCAGGGCAGGCGCCGCCGCCCCCAGCGCCGGCCAGCCAGGGTCGCGGCAGCATCGCCGCACGCCAGCATGCCCCAGGCGCCGGCCAGCACCTCCGGACGCCCGCGCGTGGCCACAGCCAGGATCACCAGTGCGACGGGATAGAAGAGAATGCCGGGTGCCGCGCCGTGAAGCCGCTCCGCCGGGCGCCACAGGCGGCCACCACCGAGCCGCGGCAGGAGCCAGAGGTTGAAGGCCAGCAGCGCCAGCGTCAGACCGAGCGAGCCCGGGTAGCCGAGATCGCGAACGGCCAGGGCGAGCACGCCCGGCGCCAGGTGCAGCCACTTGCGGGCGGTCTCTGCCGCCATGACGTTACGGCCTACCCCCGCTCGCCGTCCGTGACCTCGAGCCAGAGATCCCGCAACGCCGCGTCGACGTCCAGGCGTGGTGACCAGCCGAGCGCACACAGCTTGCTGGCATCGGCCTTCAGCAGCGGGACGTCGGTCGGCCGAAAACGCTCGGGATCGACCTCGATTCGAGCCTTCACTCCCGACACGACGATGAGCCGGTGGAGGGCTTGCTCGATACTCATGGCTCGGCCGCTGCCCAGGTTGTAGACCTCTCCCCGCTCACCGCGATCGATCAGCAACCGGTAGGCCTCTACGACGTCGTCGATGGGCACGAAGTCGCGCTCAGCGGCAAGATTGCCGACCCGCAGCACCGGCTCTCGAACACCACGGCGAATCGCCGCGAGTTGGCGCGCGAAAGAGGGCAAGGCGAACTCCTCGGCCTGCCCGGGTCCGATGGCGTTGAAAGAGCGCACGACGAGGGCGCCCCGCGGCCGCGCGAGGCGCTCGAGGGCTGCCTTGGTCAAGGCGTAGGGGCTCGCCGGCGCGAGCAGCCGGTCCTCGACAATCGGCTGGGCCTCGGGCGGTACGGTGCCGTAGACCTCGGCGCTCGACGCCACGATGACCCTTCGCTCGCCAGCCGCGTCGAGCACATTCTCCGCCCCGACCACGTTGACCTGGAAGTAGGACGCCAGGTCGTCCCAGGACCGGCCGACGTGACTGAGGCCCGCCAGGTGCACGACGGCGTCCGGTCGCGCCTCTTCCATGGCGCGCCTGACCCCTCGCGCGTCGAGGATGTCGACGTCCCTGAGCTCGATGCCGTCGAGGTCTGGTTCCTGTTGCAGGTACGTCCCCCAGACCTCGACACCCGCGCCGGTGAGCCGGGCGGCGAGATGCGAGCCGACGAAACCCGCAACTCCAGTGATGAGGACCCTCATCCGGTGACGCTAGGCCTCGCGGGCGACCTTCGCGCGCCAGAAGTCGAGGGTGTCGGCGAGGGTCTGGTCGAAGGGAATCTCCGGCTGCCAGCCGGTCGCCTGAACGAACTTCGAGTTGTCGCCAACGAGGACTGCGACATCCGAAGGCCGCAGGCGTGCCGGATCGGTCTCGACCTCGACCGGTACGCTGCACAGTGCGATCAGGCGATCGAGGAGCTCGCGAATGGTGATCCCCTTGCCGCTGGCGATGTTGTACACCTCGCCCGGCGTCGCCTTGGTCACGGCCAGCCAGTAGGCCCGTACCATGTCCCTGACGTCGGTGAAGTCCCGCACGGCGTCGAGATTGCCGACCTTGATCTTGGGCTCGCGCTGGCCGGCCTCGATCCGGGCCAGCTGGCTGGCGAAATTGGACGTGACGAAGACCTCTCCGCGGCGCGGCCCGGTGTGATTGAAGCCCCGGGTCCTGATGGCCCTGAGCCCGTAGCTCTGGTGGTACTGGTAGGCGAGAAGATCCTGCGCCACCTTCGACACGACATAGGGCGACAGGGGGCGCAGTGGGTTGGTCTCCTTGATCGGCGTCTCGTCCGGATGCACGAGTCCGTACTCCTCGCTCGAACAAGCAATCTGGATCACGGGGTCGAGCTCGAGCGCTCGTATCGCCTCGAAGATGTGGGTCTGACCCTCGATATTGGTCGACAGGGTGTCGGCTGGCGAGCGCCAGCTCGACGGCACGAAGCTCTGGGCCGCCAGGTGGAAGATGAAGTCAGGGCGCACCTCGGCCAGCGTAGAGTGGATCGAGGTGTAGTCCCGCAGGTCCGCTTCGACGAGCTGAATACGGTCCATGATGTGCTCGATGTTCTCCGTCCGGCTGCGCCAGCGATAGGTACCGAAGACCTCGACTCGAGGCTGCTCGGCCAGAAGATAGTCGGCCAGATGGGAGCCGGCGAATCCGGTGACCCCGGTGATGAGTGCACGCATGTTCGGTCCTCCGCTAGCGAGGTTGCAGGAAAGACAAGAGGTCAGAAGCCGGTATCACGGGTCGTGCTGTTGAGGCCGATGACGTGCCCGATGTTCTGCAGCGAGATGGAAAACCGAATGTCGCGATCTTCCCGGGTCAGCGACTTGAACTCACGAAACTCCAAGTGCAGGCCCCAGCACTGGGTGACGAAGTCGATCAAGTGACTGTGATTCTGTAGCAGGCTCTGCTGGACGTCATACGAGACGCTCGACCGCCAGCGCAGTCGATTGCGAAAGAAAGCGAGCGATGAGCCCAGCCTCGCTTGGGCACTCCGGGTCTCCCCGGTTCTCGGATCGAACACGGTGGTGTAGGTCATCGAAAAAGCGGACGAGCCGATGCTCTTGTTGGCCGAGAGCGACGCTCGATTGAACTGATTGAAAAGCGTGTTGTAGGAGGTCGACAGGTCCAGGTTGGTGGTCCGACTCGGTCGGTAGCGATAACGCATCGAGATCGGACTCTCCTGCAAGCTGAACATCTCACCCGTCTCCGGATCGGTGAAGCGCGTGAGCGGCTGATCGTCCTTCAGGCTGAACGACTGGGCGAGCTCGAGCGACATGATCTCACGGGAGCCGAGAGTCTCATCCTCCGGCTTGGCCAGCAGGCGATTGACGAACCTGAAGGTCGCTCGCTCCGTCGCGACGCCGGTGTTGTCGACCTGGTCGAAACGAGGGATCAGCTCGGCGTCGTCGACCTCCCCGGAGCGCGAGTAGTCCCAGCGCGGCTCGATGACGTGCTTGAACTTGGCCCACTGGCCCAGACCCTTGTGAAAGACGCGCGAGAACGAAGGGCCGATGATTTCGGCTGACACGGAGCCGACGGACTGGGAGATCGACTCGCCGGTGAAGACCTGACTGCCCGCCTCGTCAGGCTGGCTGAGGCTGTCGGTATAGAAGGCGGCCCGGCCGGCCAGGTCGATCTTGGCCGACAACCAGGTCGTGCCCAACGGCACCGACAGCCGTGGCCCGATGTTGGCGCGCTGGTAGGAGATCTTTTCCCGACCGGTCTGCACCACTTCGATGCCGTGGCCGCCCGCCCCCAGGCTGAAGTAGATCGGCAACTTGCCGAGCTGGGTCGAGCGCAGGTTGTATTCGAGCTCGGGCAGCTGACGCCGCGAGCGGACGACGCCCGTCCTGATGAACTGTTCCTGGTTCTCCACCAGCAGGGTGGCGGACGACTTGCCCCAGGACCCTTGAAGGTAGGCCCTGGATTGGATATTGCGAATCCTGATCGAATCGAAGTTGCGCGAGAAGTCGCGGAAAAAGTTGAAGTCGGAGAAATCCGTGACGTTGGCGACAGCGGTCAGCCCGAACGGCAGGTCGAGACTCCGATGAGTCCAGCGGATACGCCAACGCAGGTCGCCCTCGTCCTCCGGGTTACCGAAGATGTTGCTGGGGTCGTCGACGGCCAGGCCTTCGAACTTCCCGGTGGTGCCGATTACGGGCGAATAGCGGAACTCGGTGCCGAAAGTGGTCAGGCCCTCGGTGTAGTGGTCGGCGTACAACGTCGCGTCGTAACTGTCGCCGAAAGTCTGGAACCAAGCCAGACCGATGACGCCGCCCCGGCGCTCCGAATAGCCCAAGTTCGGCATCAAAAAGCCCGAAGTACGTTCGCTCTTGGCCGGCACCATCATGAACGGCGAGTACAAGAAGGGCAGCTTCTTGATCCGCATGGTCGTGTTGTAGATGCGGGC
>JAPUJD010000064.1 GCA_027296385.1 Acidobacteriota bacterium
ATCAAGACGACGATCCAGGAGACGTAGACGGGCTGACCCGACAGGCCGTCGAGCCGCTCGAGTAGCCAGTACAGGAGCGGAAGCCACAAGAGGTGACCGAGCCCCAGGAGGCGCACGAAGCCCAGACGCGAGAAGAGGACCATCTGCGCCAGGCCGCCGAAGGCGAACGCGCCGAGGATCCAGCGCGCCTCGGGGCGGTCGATGAAAAAGAGCGACGCCATGTTGACGAGCACCAACGCCATCACCCAGAGGCGCCAGTGCACCGGCAGGCCCATGATATGTCTGAAGAATGAGAGCGCCGTAGCCATTAGATCGTCTACTTGCCGGCCCGCGCGAGGCCGGCCTGCGCCGAACTCCTTACCGGCAGGCTACAGCCGGAGCGAGTTTGAGGGGAGCCTGGCAGGCGGGGAGCCTCCCCTCCTCGGACGATCTCCTCGTGAGCCCCAGGTGCGCCGTGCCCTCGAGTGGGCGTATCGCCTGTTTCTGATCGACCCTCGGTCATTAGGATGCTCGCGAGCTCGGCGGTCACTCGCTGGGCCCGCTAGGGGTACCTGCCACGCGCGGTCCTGACCTTGAGGCCGGGCACCGACACGTCGACGTCGATCTTGCGCCAACCGCCGGCGTCGTCCTGCTCGCCGTAGTAGCCCAGCACATATTGGCTGCGCAGCTCCTCCGCGATCTCGGCATAGACGCCCTCGAGGTTTCCTCCGACACGGGTGAAGTAGACCTTGCCGCCGACGTCGCCCACCAGGTCCCTGAGCCGCCCCAGGAAACCGCGGATGTTGAGACCCCGGCCCTGGGTACGTACGATCTCGTTGTTGGACAAGATGACATAGATCGGCACGCCGACGATGCGCGCGAAACGGCGTGCGACGCGAAACGAGAAGTTGGGGTCCTCGTCGGCGCCGTCGGTGTAGACGATGAGCGCCTTTTTGCCCGGGGTGCCCTGGAGCTGGACCAGTGAGTAGACGATGCCCTTCCAGATCGAGGTGAAACCGTCGGGACTCAGAGCATTGACACCGGTGACGAGTCTGGAGATGTCGCCCGTGGTCGGCGTCATCAACTCGGGCTCGCTGCCGAAACCGATGACGAAGCTGCGATCGCGTTCCCCGAGGAGGCTGCGCAGGAACTCTATCGCCGCCAGCTGGACCCGGGGCAGCTTGATGAACATGGAGGCCGAGGAATCGACTGCCAGGCCTACGGTCAGGGGCAACTGCTCGGCGTTGTTGAACACCGCGATCTCGCGCACCTGGCCGTCCTCTCGAACAATGAAGGCCTCCCGCCCGAGGTCTGGCACTGGGTTGCCGGCCGCATCGGTGACCACGGCGAGGACCTCGACCAGCGTCACCTGCAGGCGTTCGGAGGAACCGGCGTTGTTGACGAACAGCACCTCCTCCACCACCGAGCCGTCGACGAGGGTGACGACGGCGCGCACGAAACCGCGCGGGTTGTCTACCGGCAGGACCACCCGCTGACGGAAGGGCGGAGCGTAGAGTGTGCCGATCTGGCTGTCGAGCCAGTAGAACTCGACCCGCGCCACCCGGACCCCCCGCGGTGCCGCCACCTCGGCCTCTACTGTCAGCGCTCCTTGGGCCGTGACGCTGCCACCCGGGCTGATCTCGGCTCCGGGAGCCACGAGACGCACCGAGAGCTCGCTGTTGCCGGAGTTGACGAGCAGCACGTCGCGGCCGATCTCCTCGCCTGCGCCGTCGCGCGCGACGACTTCGACCCGTCGCGTTCGCGGTAGCGGCCCGAGGTCGAGTTGGACCTCGTAGGGAGGTGCGCGGCGCACAGCCTCTCGTTCGCCGTCGAGCAGGAAGTCGACCCTGACAATAGCGGGATCGGAGACGACGGCGGCGAAGCGCATGCGGCCTACGAGCAGCGCGGCCTGCGGCGCCAGCAGGCGCACGGTGGCGGCTGCCGGCAAGTCGAGGAGGGCGGAACCGCCACCGGCGCCCAGATCATCGGCCCGCGTCGTGTAGCCGGCGAAGGTCCCCCCCCAACGACTGGAGCTGAGCTCGTCGACGACGACGATGATCGCCCGCTCGCCGGATTGCCCTCCGGTCAACGGAACGTCGAAACGCCCCCGTCCGATCTCTGCCAGGCCGAGCTCGCGCTGCTCGAGAATCGTGGCGCTGGCTCCAGCAACTTCGGCGATTGTGAGGCGTAGCGGCGGCCGTAGCGGCCGCTCGCCACCGGCGCTGCTGAGCTCGATGGCGAGCTGCGGTGGGTTGCCGGCCGCCACCAGCGCAGCGATCTGGAGATCGCCGGCGGCGCTCTCACCCGAGGAAGCCAGGAAGCGAGCTCGAGCGGCGCTCAGGGCCGCCGGCGCGCCTCGACCGAGCCAGAGCGCAGCGGCCACCGGCCGATTCGCCTCCGCGGCCCTGACCTCGAGCGGCAGCGGTTCGGCCGCCACGGGTACCTGCACGGCGAGCAAAGCGCGCCAGCCCAGCTCTTCGAGCCAGTTGTCGAGCACGACTCCGTCGTGGATCACCGCGCCAGCGGTCGCCTGGGTCAGAGGCTCCAAGGAGCTTAGCGGATTCACTAAAAGGGCAACCTCGTCGCTGCCAGCTTCGGCTTCGTCGCGCTTGCCCCGCCTCAGGAGTCTGCGTGGATCGAAGCTCAGCACACCGCGCTCGATCTCCCGCCCGTCCGGCGTCGGTACGGCAGCCGGACCCGCCACCGCCGTGGGCCCCGACAGCAGTGCATCGCCGCGCTCGCCCGGAGCGTAGGCGATCACCGTCCATCCGGTGACCGCTAAAGCCTGTCCCACCTCCGAAGCTGTCGGACGCACGCTCGCCGCGCCCACCTCGACGCCAACTCGACCGGCGTCGCTCAGCAAGTCGGTGTAGAAGACCGCTGGGTCGGCGTCGTAGCCCGAGCCTACGAGCAGCAGCAAGCGCGGACCCGCCGTCCGGTGCTCCGTGGCCCACAGCAGTAGACCCTCACGTTGCACCCGGATGAGCTCGGCCTCACGCGCGAGAGCATCCTCGAGCAGGAGAGTGAGCTCGGCGTCCGAGACCTCGCCGGCAGCTAGAGCAGCGACGAACTCGGAGCGCACCGAGGCTTGAGCGTCGGCGCTCGTCTCGCGGATCCGAAGCCAACCGAGAGTCTCGCTGATAGTCGACGAGTCCTGGGTCGGCGGCAGGGCCGAACGCACGGTCTCGCCGCCGAGCAGGACCTGGACCGGGCCGAGATCGGCCAACGCACCCGCCCTCTCGGCCAGCAGGACGGCGGCGTTGCGCAGCACTCGGGGGTCGGACAGAAGCTGATCGAAGTAGATCGCAACTTGCCAGGGCCTCGCCTCCAGCACCCTGAAGGGCAATGACCGGCCTCCCGCCACCACCTCCGCCGCAGCCACCACGGCTCGCGGCAGGGCGACCGAAATGGAGCTCTCCTGAGGCTCGTCGACGGCGACCGCAGCGTCGCCGGCCGACGGCGCCGAGGCGCTCCAGACCGCCATCCCAGCCAGCGGCAGAAACCAGAGCAACTGACGGACGAGGGGTTTGGAGAGCGACATCTTCGAGGCCTGCAACGAACTTCAGTATACGGACATTCCCGACCGCCGGGGGCCCCTCCCCAGCGTGGCCGGGAGCCTACGCCGGCGGGTGCCGCGATCGACGTTCGAGCCGGTCAGCTCCTCTAGTGTCCCGTCCGGGACCGGCCTCGAGTCGATCGGAGATACACTCGCCCGATGCCGAAAGCCGCCCCGGCGCGCCCGCGCGAGATCTTCGCCTGGGCGATGTTCGACTTTGCCAACTCGAGCTATACCACGATCGTCGTCACCGTGGCTTTCAGCGTCTACTTCACGTCGACGGTGGCACCGAGCGACAACGCCGACCTCCTATGGGGCCTCGCCCTCGGACTGAGCAACATCCTCGTGCTGCTGAGCGCGCCCCTGATCGGCGCCGCGGCCGACGATTCGGGCCGCAAAAAGCCGTTCCTGGCCGTGACCTACCTGTCCTGCGTCGGAGCCACTGCCGCCCTCTACTTCGTCACGCCGGGCAGCGTCGTGGTCGGCATCGCGCTTTTCGTGCTGTCCAACATCGCCTTCGCCCACGGCGAGAATCTGATCGGCGCCTTCCTGCCGGAGATCTCGACGCCCCAAACGGTGGGCCGCATTTCGGGTCTGGGCTGGGGCTTGGGCTACTTCGGCGGCCTCGCCTCGCTGTTGCTCATCCGCCCGCTGATGAGCGCCGGCCTCGACGCGGGAAATCTCGATCGCCTGCGCTGGATCTGGCCGATCACGGCCGGGTTCTTCCTCCTAGCCGCCCTGCCGACCTTCGCCTGGCTCGAGGAACGGGTAGAGCGCGAGACGTGGCGGGGCTTGGTGGCCTACGCCCGTCGCGGTTTCGGTCGCCTCGTCACGACCGGTCATTCGATAACCCACTTCCGCGAGCTGGCCAAGTTCCTGCTGGTCTTTTTCGTCTACTCGCTAGGCTTCACTATCGCCATCTCCTTCAGCGGCATCTTCGCTCGCACCACTCTTGGCTTCTCGGCCAACGAGTTGGTGACGTTGTTTCTCATCCTTCAGTTCTCCTCTGCCGCCGGGGCCGTGGCCTTCGGTTGGCTGCAGGATGCATTCGGTTCGCGCCGCACGCTGCAGCTCTCGCTACTGATCTGGATCGCCGTCGGGCTCGCTTCCGCCGCCTGCCAGACGAAGGGCCAGTTCCTCTGGATCGGGCTCACCGCGGGGGTCGGCATCGGCTCGCTGCAGGCGGCCTCACGCGGGCTCATCAGCACCTTCTCACCGCCGAGCAAGAGCGGTGAGTTTTTCGGCTTCTGGGGCTTGTCGCAGCGCGCGGCCTTCGCCCTGGGGCCGATACTCTTCGGCCTGGTCTCCTCCTGGAGCGGCTCGCAACGCCTGGCCGTGCTGATGACGACGGTGTTCTTCACCGCCGGACTGATCGGACTGCAATGGATCGACGAAGCGGCCGGCCGAGCGGCAGCCGTCGCCTGGCACGAAGAGGGTTAGTCGAGCCCCGCGACGAGCCGGCGGTAGCCGCGGTTCCAGTAGACCAGCGGCAGCTGATCGGCGTTGGGGGTCGAGCTCGCCTGCACCTCGCCGACGTAGATCGTGTGGGTCCCGGCCTGGTGGCGGGTGTAGATCGTGCAATCGAGCCAGGCCAGGGCGTCTTCGAGCACCGGCGCGCCGGTCGTGGCCGTC
>JAPUJD010000065.1 GCA_027296385.1 Acidobacteriota bacterium
CGCGCCCCGGCGCCCATCTGACCGGACTACATGCGTTCTTTAAAGCGGGAAACCCCAGTGAGCAGACCGGCCGTAGTGAGCCGCACCCGCAGCGCGCCGTGGAAATCGAGCAGAGCGCGCGAAATGCCGTGCCGCACCGCGCCGGCCTGACCGGTCGCGCCGCCACCCTGGACGGTCACATTGATGTCGAACTTGTCCGTGGTCTCGGTGAGCTGGAGGGGCTGGCGCACGAGCATGCGCAGCACGCTGTTGGGGAAGTAGTCCTTCAGCGCACGGCCGTTGACGATCATCTCGCCGCTGCCGGGGCGCATGAAAACGCGCGCCACCGCCTCTTTGCGGCGGCCGGTCCCGTAGTTGTGTATTTCAGTCAATCCTGTCTCCTCGATCAGCCAATGGCCAGGGGTGAGGGCTGCTGCGCGGCATGCGGATGCTCCGGCCCGGCATAGACCTTGAGCTTGCGCAGTTGGCGTCGACCGAGCTTATTCTTCGGCAGCATGCCGCGCACGGCTTTTTCCACCAGCCTGGCCGGCTTCTTCTTGCGCACCTCGGCAGCTGTCGCTTGCTTGAGGCAGCCCGGACGGGTGCTGTGCCGGTAGTAGATCTTGTCGGTCTCCTTGTTGCCGGTGAGCACGGTGCGCTCGGCGTTGACGACGATGACGAAGTCACCGGTGTCGATGTGGGGTGCGTACTGCGGCTTGTGCTTGCCGATCAGGACCCGAGCCACCTCGGTGCAAAGGCGGCCGAGCCGTTTGTCCGCCGCATCGACCACGTACCACTTGCGTTCTATTTCGCCCACCTTCGGGCTATAGGTCTTGCTCGTCATCTGTGTCGTCCCAAGGTTTTGGGGTCGGCGCGCGCACTACTTCTCCGACACGCCTCGCGGCGCAAAGGACGGTGATCTTACGGAGGGGTCCTACGGCTGTCAAGAGGCCGGGCCGGCGCACGTTCGCTACACTACCGGCATGACGACTGCGGTCGCCCCAGAGCCTACGATCGACAAGAGTGGCGACAAGATCCGGGAGATGTTCGCCGGAGTGGCACCGCGTTACGACCTGCTCAACCGCCTGCTCTCGGCCCGTCGTGACGTCGGTTGGCGCAAACAGGCAGCAGCCGCGCTGGCGTTGCCGCCGGGCAGCATCGTGCTCGACCTGTGCTGCGGCACCGGCGATTTGGCGCTGGCGGTGCTCGACGTCGGCAACCGCGTCGTGGCGGCAGACTTCTGCCTGCCGATGCTCGCCCTCGCGCGCCGCAAGTACCGGCGGGCCGCTGGCCGAAGGCCGCTCGGTCTCGCCGGCGACACGCTCGAGCTGCCCTTCGCCGACGGCGTCTTCGCGGGCGTGACGGTATCGTTCGGGCTGCGCAACCTGGCCGACCTGCCAGCCGGCCTGAGCGAAATCGCACGCGTCCTCGAGCCCACGGGCCGGGTGTCCTTCCTCGAGGCCGCCGTACCGCGCAACATCCTGCGCCGGCCGTATCTGTGGTACTTCACCCGAGTGCTGCCGCGTATCGGTCGCCTGATCTCGCCTCGCGGTTCGGCCTACACCTACCTGCCGGACTCCGTGCTCGATTTCCCCCAACGAGAGGAGCTCGTCGACTTGATGAAGCTTTCCGGGCTCGGCTGCGGTCGCTGGCGCGACCTCTCGGCCGGTGCCGTCTGCCTCTACACCGGGCACAAGGAGCGAGCACATTGACCACCCTCTTGGACGGCAGGCGCCTGGGCGCCGAGATTCGCCAAGAGATCGCGGACGAGGTCACGCGACTGACCTCCGGCGGGCGGCGACCGCCGGGACTGGCCGTGGTCCTGGTGGGCGAAGACTCCGCCTCCAAGGTCTATGTCGCCAGCAAGGGCCAGGCGGCAGCCGACGCCGGCCTTATCGAGCTCACCGAACGCCTGGCCGCCAACTCGACGGCCGACGAGCTTCGCGCGACGATCCAGCGCCTCAATCGTGAAGACCAGGTCGACGGCATAATCGTCCAATTGCCCTTGCCGGGCGGCTTGCCGGAGCGCGAGCTGATGCTCGAGATCGACCCCGACAAGGACGTCGACGGCCTCCACCCGATGAACGCCGGCCGCCTGTGGTCGGACGAGCCGGGCTTCGTGCCCTGCACACCCTACGGCATCCTCGAGTTGCTCAAGCACCACGCGATTCCGCTGGCTGGACAGCACGCCGTCATCGTCGGCCGCAGCCGCCTGGTCGGCAAGCCGCTGGCGGCCCTGCTGCTCAGGGAAAACTGTACCGTCACCATGTGCCATTCGCGCACCCGCGATCTGGCAGGCGAGTGCCGACGGGCGGACATCCTCGTCGGCGCCATCGGCCGGCCCGCGTTCTTCGGCCCCGACCATGTCAAGCACGGAGCCGTGGTCATCGACGTGGGAATCAACCGAATCGAGGATCGAGAGCTGGTCGAACGCCTCTTCGCCGACCACCCAAAAAAGCTCCGGGCCTTCGCAAAGCGCGGATCGATACTCGTCGGCGACGTCGACTTCGGGAGAGTGGAGCCGCTGACCTCGGCCATCACCCCGGTCCCGGGAGGGGTCGGCCCGTTGACCGTCACGATGTTGCTCGCCAACACGCTTCAGGCCTACAAGCGGCGCGAGGGCCTGGCTTGATTCGACTCCTCGTCGGCCTCACCGGAGGCCTGGCGAGCGGCAAGTCGACGGTCGCAGATCTGCTGACCGCAGCGGGCTGCCTTGTCGTCGACGCAGATCGACTGGTCGCGGAGCTCTATCAAGTAGAGGGGGCCGGCGCTCGAGCCGTCGCCGAGATCGTGGGGCCCGAGGTCCTTGATTCGGAAGGAGGCGTCGACCACGAGAAGCTCGCCGTAGAGCTATTCGAGAACGATGACATTCGGGCCGCGGTCGAGGCGGCCATTCATCCACACGTCCGACGCCGGTTCGAGGAGATCGCAGCAGTGAGCGACGCGGATATCGTGGTGCTCGAAGCAACATTGCTCGTAGAGGCGGGCTACGGTCCGGACTTCGACGTCGTCGTGGCCGTCGAGGCAGAGAGTCACCGACGACTGACTCGCGCCGTAGAACGTGGCCTGTCCCAGTCCGACGCTCGCGCCAGAATGGAGGCGCAGGGTGACGGTAGCGCTCGCCGGGACACGGCGGACATCGTGGTGCGCAATGACGGTTCCCTCGAGGATCTGCAGCTGGCAGTCGATGCCCTACTCGAGTCCTTTGGCGACCGCCTCACGGCCAAGCGACGCGCCGGGACAAGGGAGTGAGCTCGCAGCCCCCAAGCCGCCTGCCGCTCTTCGTGCTGGTCACCAGCAATCCCTGCAAGCTCGCCGAGACCCGGCGCATCCTGGGCTGTGAGATCGAGTCGCTCGACCTCGACCTGCCGGAGATCCAGTCGCTCGATCTCGCCGTAGTCCTGCGGGCCAAGGCCGACGAGGCGGCCCGCCACGCCGTGGGCGCCTTCGTCGTCGAGGAGACGGGTCTCGAGCTGGCGGCCCTCAACGGCTTCCCCGGTCCGCTGGTCAAGTGGATGCTGGCGGCAATCGGCGCCGAGGGCATCGCCCGGTTGGCCCTGGCGGCCGGCGACGCCCGCGTCCGGGCGCGCTGCAGGCTGCTCTACCGCGACGGTGAGCGCGAGGTCGCGGCGGAGGGAGTCACCGCCGGCACGCTCGTCCTACCGCCTCGCGGCGAACACGGCTTCGGCTGGGATCCGGTCTTCCTGCCGGACGGTGAGAGCCGGACCTACGGCGAGCTCGCCGACGCCGACAAAGACCGCCTCAGCCACCGCGGGCGAGCGTGGCGTCGCCTGGCAGAAGATCTCGCAGCACCTTGAGCGCACCTGCGAGCCAGGCCAATCACGGATTGAATTGCTCGATCAGCCACTTGGGGTCGTCCCCCTGGATTCCGGCATTAGAAGCCGAGACGGTCGATCAGGTCCGAACCGGTCGACGCGACCGCCAGGCCGCCTACCGTGGCCTCGTCGACGAAGCCGTCCGTCACAGCTCTCGCGAGGAAGGCGAGCTGTGCATCGAAGTAGCCTTCGACGTTGAGCAGGCCACACGGCTTGTCGTGGAGTCCGAGGCCCCTCCAGGTGACCGCTTCGTAGAACTCGTCGAGGGTGCCGACACCGCCCGGGATGGCCACCAGGGCATCGGAGAGCTCGATCATCCGCTCTTTGCGCTGATGCATGGTGTCGACCACGTGCAGGCTGGTGAGTCCCTGGTGGGCCAGCTCGCGGTCTTCCATGAAGGTCGGGATCACCCCGGTGACCTCGCCGCCCAGAGCGAGCACCTCGTTGGCCATCACGCCCATGAGGCCGATCTCGCCGCCGCCGTTGACGAGGCCGAGGCCGCGCTCCACGATAGCGCGCGCCAGCTCGCGGGCCGCCGCGGTGTACTCCGGACGGGCGCCGCTGCGAGCACCGCCGTAGACGCAGACCCTCTTCACCCGGTCACAGCTCGACACCCGCCATCGCCCAGAGCATGATCGCCTTCTGCGCGTGCAGGCGGTTCTCGGCCTGGTCGAAGATCCGGCTCTGCGGCCCGTCGGCCACCTCGGCCGTGACCTCTTCTCCCCGATGCGCCGGCAGGCAGTGGAGAAACACCGCCTCGGGGTTGGCCACGGACATCAGTTCCGCGTCGACCGTGAAGCTGGCGAACGCTCGCCGGCGCTCCTCGGCCTCTTCCTCCTGGCCCATCGACGCCCAGACGTCGGTGTAGACGGCTGAAGCTGCGGCGACGGCCTCCCGGGCGTCGCCCGTCAGGTCGATCCGAGTCCCCGCCGCCGCAGCGTCGCTCCGAGCTCGCTCGAGGTAGCTCTCTTGCACCTGGTAGCCGTCCGGTGAGGCGATGGCGATGTCCATGCCCGCCTTGGCGGCGCCGAACATCAGCGAGTGCGCCACGTTGTTGCCGTCCCCGACGTAGGCGATCTTGCGTCCCCCGAGCTCAGTAAACTCCTCGACCAGCGTGAGGTAGTCCGCCATCGCCTGGCACGGATGCAGGTCGTCGGTGAGGCCGTTGATGACGGGAATCGTGCCGTAGCGCGCCAGATCGACCACATCCTGGTGCTCGAACGTTCGGGCCATCACGCCGTCGACGTAGCGCGACAGCACCCGGGCCGTATCCGCAACCGTCTCGCCGCGTCCGAGCTGGATGTCGTTGCTCGACAGAAACAGGGCGTGGCCACCGAGCTGGAAGGTGCCGACCTCGAAGCTCACCCGGGTCCGGGTCGACGATTTCTGGAAGATCATGCCCAACGTCCGGCCCGCCAGCGCCCCGGCATACTTCTCGGGCTTGGACTTGACCTGGGTCCCGAGCCGCAGAAGCCCGTCGAACTCTTCGCTGCTCAGGTCGTGCACTGAGATGAAGTCTCGCTCCGGCATCTCGACTCCTCCGTCCCCAAGGGCCACTACACGCTCTCGCGCTCGAGCGGCATCGTCATGCATCGCGGCCCGCCACGCGCGCGAGACAGCTCCGGTCCGAGAAAGGTCACGGCCGTCTTGCCCTGTCCGACGATCGTCTCGCCGGCGAGAACGTCGCTCTCGGTGAGCAATCTCCAGCCGCGGCGACCGAGCTCCTCGGCAGTGCGCCGGTTGCGTTGATAGCAGATGATTACGCCGGGCTCGACCGCAAACGCGTTGGCGCCGTCGGTCCACTGTTCCCGCTCCTGCTCGATGCGGTCGCTACCGCCGCAGGGCACCATCTCGACCTCGAGCCCGACCTCGGCCAGCGCCGCGGCCACCGAGTCGCAGAGCCGGAACGCCAGGCGCTCGGCGTCGAGGTCGATGACCGAGGCGTGCGCCGACCGCGCCCGTCCCGGTTCGATCACCGGCAGATGCGCCAGGCAGGTGCCGTGGTCAACGAAGGTCAAGACCGTATCGAGATGCATGAACGACCGCTTCGCCGGCAGCTCGACCACCACCAGATGCTCGAACGTGCTGTGCTCGCCCTGCAGACGCTGCGCCAGCTCCTCGATACCCCGCCGATTCGTTCGTTCCGACAGCCCGACCAGCACGACCTCCGGACTGGGCACCAGCACGTCGCCACCCTCGACCGTCGGCATCATGGCCTCGGGATCGAAATCCGGGCCGCCGAAGGCCGGCCGCTCGAGCAGGTCGGGAGCCGATCCGCCGGCGAGCTCGGGATGGTGCTGGAAGATCAGCCGCGCCAACATCGGCTCGCGCTCGCGCGCCTCGGTCGCCATCGACGAGATGATCGCCCGGTCGCCGACGACGAACTGCGGGTCGCGCTGAAAGAAGTAGTTCGGAAGCGGCCCCATGTCGAAGAACCGCCGTTGGCGCTCCACGCCCGGGTCGCGCGAGCGCAGGCCGGCAATCATCACTGCCGCCATCTCAGGTGGCGAGCACCGACTGAGCCGGTTGACGACGGCCGAGCGTAGCGCGTAGCGCCGCTCCAGCCGTTCGACGCACTCGCTGCGCAAGTCCGAGTCCTCCAGCACATCGGCCAGCAGATCCTCGGCCTCCAGAACCTCCACCCCGGCCCGCTCGAGCACGTGGCGGAAGATGTCGTGCTCCTTCTGGGCCTCCTCTCCGAAGAGGATGTCGTCGAAGAGCAGCTCCTCCATCATCTCCGGGACCATGCTGTCGATCTCGGCTCCCGGTCGGTGGACGAGCACCCGCCGCAAACGACCGATCTCCGAGTTCACGCACAGCGCCATGGCGGGTGGACAGTATACGAACCAGGTTTGCTCTACCCGCGCGTGCCCCGCGAAACCGGCCACGCGAGCCCCTCCCGCGGTGGTTCGTATACTGTTCGCGACATCATGGAACGCCCGCAGCCGTACAATGCGCTCTACGATCGCTACGCCTCGGCTGAGATGGCGGCGGTGTTCTCGCGCGAGCATCGCTACCGCACCTGGCGGCGGATCTGGGTCGAGCTGGCCGCGGCGCAGAAGAAGCTCGGGCTGCCGATTACGGACGCTCATCTCGAATCCCTGGAGGCCGCGGCGGATTCGATCGACTTCGATCGCGTCGCCGAGATCGAGCATGAGACGCGCCATGACGTCGTCGCGCACCTGCGCCATTTTGCCGAGCTCGCCGGCAACGCCGGCAGCATCCTCCATCTCGGAGCCACCAGCGCCTTCATAACCGACAATACCGACGCCGTCTTGCTGCGCGAGAGCCTCGAGCTGCTCGAGCGCCGCCTCGGCAGCGTGCTACGAGCCCTCGCCGCCTTCGCCCGCGAGCACCGCGCCGTGCCGGCTCTGGCCTACACCCACTTCCAGCCGGCCCAGTTGACCACCGTCGGCAAGCGCGCTTGCCTCTGGGCGCAAGATTTCGTCGAAGATCTCCGCGCCCTGCGCCATCGCCTCAGCGAGCTGCGGTGCCGCGGCGCCAAGGGCACTACCGGCACCCAGGCGAGCTATCTGACCCTCTTCGACGGCGATCACAACAAGGTCCTGGCCCTCGACCGCGACATCGCCCGCCGCCTCGGCTTCCCCGGCAGCTACCCGATCACCGGCCAGACCTACCCGCGCAAACAGGACTCCCAGGTGCTCGCCGTGCTGGCGGGCGTGGCCGAGTCGTGCCATAAATTCGGCACCGACCTGCGACTCTTGCAGGGCGTCGGCGAGCTCGCCGAGCCCTTCGGCTCGAGCCAGGTGGGCTCGTCCGCCATGGCCTACAAGCGCAACCCCATCCGGGCCGAGCGTATGTGCTCCCTCTCCCGCCGGCTCATCACCGACAGCCTCAACGGCCCGCTGACCGCCTCGCTGCAGTGGCTCGAGCGCAGCCTGGACGATTCGGCCAACCGCCGGCTGGTCCTGACCGACTCCTTCATGGTCGCCGACGCCGTGCTCGGCCTCGCCGCCGGCATCGCCGCCGGCCTCACGGTGCAAGGAGAAGTGGTCGCCGCCCGCGTCGAGCGCGAGCTACCGTTCATGGCGACCGAGAGCCTGTTGATGAAGGGCACCGTGCGGGGCGGTGATCGACAGGATCTGCACGAGCGCATCCGCCGGTACTCGATGGACTCCTACGCCGCCGTCGCGCGCGGCGAGGCCAATCCCCTGATCGACGAGATCCTCGCCGACGATGCCTTCTCGCTGAGTCGCGAAGAGGTCGACGAGATCATGAACCCGGCTGCATTCATCGGCCGCTCGCCGGAGCAGGTCGACGACTTCCTCGGGTCAGTCGTCGAACCCGCGGTGGCGGGACTCGACGCCGCCGCCACCGAAGAGCCGCGCGTCTGAGGCCCTGACCGTGCGCCGCGGCAGCGCAACTCTTCTGATCGCCCTCGCCGTGCTCATGGGTGCGCAAGCGTGCTCGCGCGGGCCCCGTCCCAGCGGGCGCGGTTGGACCCAGCGTGGACAGGCCTCCTGGTACGGCCCCGGATTCGACGGCCGCAAGACCGCCAGCGGCGAGCGCTACGACATGAACGCCATGACCGCGGCGCACAAGGAGCTGCCCTTCGGCACGAGGGTCGAAGTGCGCAATCTCGACAACGGCCAGCGCACCTGGGTGCGGATCAACGACCGCGGCCCGTTCGTGCGCGGCCGCATCATCGACCTCTCCCGCGCCGCCGCCGAAGCCATCGCCATGATCGGCCCCGGCACCGCGCGGGTCGAGCTCAGGGCACGGCTCGATCGGCCGGCTCCCGGCCCGGCGAGCTTCACCGTCCAGGTCGGCGCCTTCCGCGCGCGCGCCCTGGCCCTGGCCCTGGCTGCCGAGCTGCGGCGCGACTACGAGGTCGAGGTGCAAGCCTCCAGCGGCTGGCACCGCGTGCGAGTCGGCGGACGACGGTCCAAGAAGGCCGCCCAGCGACTCGCGGCGGAGCTACGCGGGCGTGGTGAGCAAGCGGTCGTGGTGCCGGCAAGCGAGTAGACGCGAGGCGAGGCGCTTCTGCCAATCCGACTGTCGTCTTCCAGGCAGGGCGATTCGGCCTTCGGCTAGCGGGCGAGCTTCAGCCCGTCGTGATCGCTCGCGCGGGACGGAGCGCCCGCTCTTTGCCTTCTGTCGACTGAACCGCCCCGGGTTCTCCGGAGACCAAAGTGGTTGAGTCGCACCGGTACCGGCGAGAGAGGTAGACCTTGAACCGCCCCGGTTTTCCCGGAGGCTCCGACACTTGAGAGGATGGGA
>JAPUJD010000066.1 GCA_027296385.1 Acidobacteriota bacterium
CAGGACTTCAACCTGCTGCCCGACCAACGCCACATCGAAGGGTTGCTGGCGCGCGGCGAGCCGAGTCACCGCTGGCGGATCGACTTGCCGGCCACTCCGGACCTGCGCCAGCACCAGACCTTCGTCACGCCACCGTTCGAGGAGCCCGGGCTCTACGTCGTGGTGGCGTCGGCGCGGGAGGACTTCCGGCGCGAGGGCAACAAGCTGCTGGCGGTGGATTTCATCGCCAGCGATCTCGTCTTGCTGGCTCAGATCGAGGACGGGCGGGTGCGCGTCGACCTGCGCTCCGGCGCCACCGGAGAGGTGCTGGCGGATGTCGAAGTGGCGCTCTGGCGTCTGGAGTATCGGGCCAGCCATCGACGCCTCCGCACGGCGCGAACCGCAGGCGACGGGCGAGCCGTGCTCGCGGCCGACAGCGGCCGCCCAACCGCTGCAATCGTCATCGCCCGGCGCGGTAGCGACGTCAACTTCGAACGCGTCTGGTTAGGACGGCGGCGGCAACCGACGCCGAGCGACACGACGGAGGCGTTGATCTTCACCGATCGCAGCATCTACCGACCGGAGCAGGAGGTGTTGTGGAAGGTCGTGGCCTATGACCGGTCGCTGGCGCGGGAACGCCTGCATGCTGCGGTCGGCCGCGCCTTCACGGTCGAGCTGGTGGACGCCAACTGGGAGAGCGTTGCCAGTGTCGAGGTCGAGAGCAACGACTTCGGAAGCGCGGCGGGCAGTTTCACCATTCCGTCCGGCCGCCTGCTCGGAGGCTGGCACATACGGACTTCGCTGGGCGGCCAGGCGCAGATCCAGGTCGAGGAGTACAAGCGGCCGACCTTCGAAGTCGTCCTCAACGAGCCGCCCGAGCCGCTGCGGCTCAACCGGAGGGCTCGCCTGGTCGGGGAAGCCGGCTATTACTTCGGCCTGCCGGTCGTCGATGGCGCCGTCGAGTGGCGGGTTTCGCGCCGGCCGCGCTATCCCGAATGGTGGGGTTGGTTCCGGCCGATACCGAGTCGTGGCGAAGAGTTGGTGGCGGGCGGCGAGACCCGGCTCGATGCCGACGGGGGCTTCGCGCTCGAGTTCACCCCCGAGGCCGACGAGCGGGAGGCGCGCGAGGGCGTGACCTACAGCTACGCGGTGACGGTCGAGGTGACCGACGCCGGCGGCGAGACCCGATCGGCAGCGAGGACCTACCGGCTGGGATACGTCGCCATCGAGGCGCGTATCGATTCCGCTCGCGGTTTCTTCGACGCCGGCGGCTCGGTCGCCTTCGAAGTGCGCCGAGCCGATCTCGACGGGACTCCACGTGCCGGTACCGGTCGCTGGCGGCTGGCACTTCTCGAGCCCCCGGCGGAGGTGACGCTGCCGGCGGACGAGCCGGTGGCGAGTGCGGGCGGCGAGGCGCAGTTCCGTACGCCCGGCGACGAGCTGCGACCACGGTGGAGCTCGGCCTACGTGGTGACCGGTCGGCTTCGCGGTTGGCGCGCCGGCTCTCCGATCGCCGAGGGCACGGTCGAGCACGAGGACGACGGCCTGGCGGTGGTGGACTTCACGGCCCTCGAAGCGGGGGCCTACAGGCTCCGTTACGAAACCGACGATCCCTTCGGTGCGCGTTTCGAGACGCAACACGAATTCCTCGTCGCCGGAGATGCCGATCTACCGCTGCCCCTCGTATTGAGCGTCGATCGCTTCTCCGTTCCGGCTGGCGAGAGCGCACGGGTGCTCTGGCACTCGGGGCTGCCGGGCCAGCAGCTCCTGCTCGAGATCGCTCGACCGGGTCAGGCTCTCGAAGAGCTCCGGCTGACCGGGAGCGAGTCCGTCCAGACCTTGGAGATACCGATCGCACAGGCGGACCGAGGAGGGGTGAGGATTCGGCTGACCACCCTGCGGGACCATCAGCTCCTGACCCTGCAGCGTCAGATCTTCGTACCGCCGGAGGAGCGTGATCTAGAAGTCCGGTTCGAGAGTTTCCGTGATCTGTTGCGTCCCGGTAGCCGAGAGTCCTGGCGCGTGGTGATCAGGGGCGCCGATGAAGAGACCCTGACGGCCGGTGCGGCCGAGGTTCTCGGCTACATGTACGATCGCAGCCTCGATCTCTTCGTCGACCACCGCCCTCCACGACCACGAGGGTTCTCGTCCCCGATGGCGAGCCTGGCGCCGTGGACGACGAGCCTGGGTGTGGCGCGGCCGGTGTTGCGGCGCGAGAGCGACTGGTACCAGGTGCCGCGCTTCCCCCACCTGCGGGGTGACCGCCTGCGCTTCTTCGACAGCTACAGCATCGGCGGTCCGCGGCGCGGCGTGATGCGCCGGGCCGTTCCGGCGCCGCCGCTCGCGCTCGAGGCGTCGATGGAGTCGGTGGACATGGCGTCCGCACAGAGCGATCTCGAGGACAAGACCGTCGCGTTCGATGGCGCTGAGGGAGAGGATTCTCCTGCCGACGGGTCGCCCCCCGCCGACGCAGGCGGGTTGCGCACGGACTTCTCCGAGACGGCCTTCTGGGAGCCCCAGCTAGTCACCGACGCCGAGGGCGCCGTGGCCTTCGAGTTCACCGTGCCCGACTCGTTGACCGAGTGGAACGTCTGGGTCCACGCCCTGACCCGCGATCTGCGCGTCGGCTCGCTGCATCAGAACGTGCGCACGGTGAAAGAGCTGCTGGTTCGGCCGTATCTGCCGCGGTTCCTGCGCGAGGGGGACGAGGCCTTGCTGCGCGTCGTGGTGCAAAACGCCGGCGAGGAGCCCATGGTCGGCGAGCTCACCCTCGATCTGCTCGACCCAGCGACCGGCGTCAGCGTGGCGGCCGAGTTCGGCCTGGCCGTGGCAGATCGCGCGGGATTGGCCTTCCACCTCGAAGCCGGTGGCTCGGCTACCTTCACGGTGCCGCTTCGGGCGCCGCGTCGCGTCGGCACGGTGGCCGTGCGGGTGGTGGGTTCGGCGGGCGATTTTTCGGACGGCGAGCTGCGGTCGCTGCCGCTGCTGCCGGGACGTTTCCACCTCGTTCAGTCGCGGTTCGCGGCCCTCCAGGGCGCCGCGCGACGCGAGCTGGTCTTCGAGGAGCTGGCGGCCGGTTCAGACCCGACGCGAATCGACGAGCAGCTCGTCGTCACCCTCGACGCCCAGCTCTTCTACTCGGTGCTCAACGCGTTGCCCTACCTGGTCGACTACCCCTACGATTGCACCGAGCAGACCCTGAACCGCTTCCTCTCGACCGGCATCCTGACCTCGGTCTTCGACGACTATCCGGCCGTCGCGCGCATGGCGGGTGAGCTGGCGACGCGTGAGACCCGCCTCGCACCCTGGGTCGCCGAGGACCCCAATCGCCGCATGGCGCTCGAGGAGACGCCGTGGCTGCGCGTTGCGGGGGGCGGCGAGGAGGCCGATGCCGACCTTGTCCGGGTGCTCGACCCGCGGGTCGCGAGCGCCCAGCGTGACTCTGCCCTGGCCAAGCTGCGCAACGCCCAGACCAGCCTCGGAGGATTCCCCTGGTGGCCCGGCGGCCCCCCCTCGCCCTACATGACGCTCTATATCGCCAGCGGTCTGTCCCGGGCGCTCGAGTTCGGGGTCGAGGTGCCGCGAGACGTCGTCGTGCGGACCTGGCAGTATCTCCACCGTCACTACGTCGACGAGCTGGCGCGCGACCTCGGAACCGCCAAGGGCCGGCACGAGACCGTCACCTTCCTCAACTACGTGCTGTCGAGCTACCCCGACGCGTCGTGGACCGGCGGTGTCTTCAGCGACGACGACAGGAGCCGAATGCTGGCGCACTCGTTCGATCATTGGCGACAACACTCACCTCTGCTCAAGAGCTATCTGGCGTTGACCCTGGCGCGGGCCGGGCGCGACGCGGATGCTCGGCTGGTCTTCGACAGCGTGATGGATTCGGCTCGCACGACCGAGGATGAGGGAACGTTCTGGGCTCCGGAGGACCGCGCCTGGCTGTGGTACAATGACACCATCGAGAGCCACGCCTTCGCCCTGCGCACGCTCGGCGAACTGGCGCCCGACGATGAGCGCCGCCACGGCCTGGTGCACTGGTTGATGCTCAACAAGAAGCTCAACCACTGGAAGTCGACCCGAGCGACAGCCGAGGTCATCTACGCCTTGGTGCACTACCTGAGCGCCGAGGGCCAGCTCGGCCAGCGGGAGGTGGCGACGGTCCGCATCGGCAATACCGAGCACGAGCTCATCTTCGAGCCCGACGAGTACACCGGTGCCAACCGTCAGCTCGTGCTGATCGGTTCCGAGATCGACCCGCAGCTCGATTCGACGATCGTGGTGGAGAAGGTGACCCCCGGCCTGCTCTTCGCCTCGGCCACCTGGCATTTTTCGACCGAGCAACTACCCACGTCGGCGAGCGGCGACTTCTTCGCGATCGAGCGGCGCTATTTCAAGCGCTTGCGTCGGGGCCAGGAATGGACCCTCGAGCCATTGGCCGAGGGAGCGCGACTCGAGGTCGGCGACCAGGTGGAGGTCCACCTTTCCCTGCGCTCGAAGCACGCCGCCGAGTACGTGCATCTGCGTGACCCGCGGGCCGCGGGCTTCGAGCCCGAGACGCTGACATCGCGCTACAGGTGGGACCTCGGTATCGGCTGGTACGAGCAGGTGCGCGACAGCGGCACGGACTTCTTCTTCGAGTGGCTGCCGGTCGGTGAGTACACCTTCAAGTACCGCCTGCGCGCCAATCTCGGCGGCACTTTCAAGGCGGCGCCGGCAACCGTACAATCGATGTACGCACCCGAGTTCAACGCCTACTCGTCCGGCGCGACCTTGTCGATCGTGCCTGAATAGGAGGCTGCGCAGTAGGACGCGGCGCGTAGGTGTCGAACAATCGAGCCAACCCCGCCAAAAGACTTCCAGTAGGGCAACTGAGAATAGGTGCCGGGGTGCCTGCGCCTTACAGCCTGGACCGAGGACGCCTCTCAGGAACCTGAAACTCGACCGTCGTCGACACCGTCGGTACTGTCGATTTCCAGGAGACGCTCACGGCGATGAGACTCCGGCCCGAGAGCGTCGGATCCTCCAGCAGGTGCGCGATGGAAACCGTCCCGCCGCCGTCGCGCGCGATCACGCCGCGCAGGCGCGCATCTTCCTTCGTGCGGCGGAAGAGCTCGTCATCGACGAGTGGAAGCGCGGCGCCGCCAACCTTGGCCACCGGCCCCTCGCCTGCATGCGACAGGAACATCGCGAATCGCCGTCCCGGTCGTTCGCGTCGCACCGCGAGGGCCGACCGCTCGAGCCTCAGGCGGAGGATGGGCGGCGCCGGGCGACTGACCAAGTCGCGTGTAAGCGGCTCGATTGGCCCGGCCTCGAGCGCACCCTGCTCGATCAACCCGTTGAACACGAGTCGCGCGAAGAGCTCGTACCCGAGCTCGCGCGGGTGGCCGTCGGGGAAAAAGACGTCCTCCCAC
Source organism: Acidobacteriota bacterium (assembly GCA_027296385.1). Lineage (GTDB taxonomy): Bacteria > Acidobacteriota > Thermoanaerobaculia > Multivoradales > JAHEKO01 > CALZKB01. The sequence continues at coordinate 5,397 of JAPUJD010000066.1, forward strand.
GGGACCTCTTCCTGGGTCTCGAACCACGCGCGCACGTCGATCGATCGCGCCGAGCGCTCGGCGTTGACGCCTCCGGCCGCTCGGTTGGCGAGCTTGTAGGCCTCGCGACCGCCCGCGTAGGTGAGGAGATGGATCGGCGTTGTCGCTTCCTCCGCGTTGGCGCACATCGCTCGTAGCGACTTGACCAGCGTCTGGCGCACGGAATCCAGCTCGCGCGGCGCGTTGTAGTCCGCGGGCTGGAATAGGAACTCGCGGCCCGTGCGGTCGATGCCGCCTCGCAAGCCCTGCTGTCGAGCCGCGATGATGCGCTCGCTTTCGCCCTCTCCGCCGCCCGTGGCGAGCCGCAGCACCTTCACCAGCCGCAGGTTCTCGTACCAGGGCGGGTCGACGAAGAAGTCGTCGTTATCCGCCTCCGGCTTCCAGGCCCAGCGGTCGTTGAAGCCGACAAGAACGAAGATTCCGTCGGGCTCGAACTCCTCGAGCGCCGCCGTCAGGCGCTTGCGCACCTGCCTCGAGTTGAGCCCGGGAACGCCGAGGTTCACGACGCGGTGCGGGCCGCCGGCGACGTGCTCGTCGAGCAGGTCCTGCAGCCGCGCCGGATAGGAGTCGGCGGCGTCCACCCACAGGCCGAACGTGTTCGAGTCGCCGAGGCAGACGAAGGTCTTCCCCTCCGGGCCGAGCTCGTCGGCGCCACGCACGCCGCGGTCGGCTCTGTGCAGGTAGACAACGCCCAAGAGGCGCAGCGCTCCCTCGCAGAGAAGCACGCCAAATAGCAGCGCCGCTCCAACGGACGCGAGCTTACGGATGCGCGCGTGCATGAAACATCAGAATGAGTGAGCCGGAGTGGCGGAACTGGCAGACGCGGAGGATAAGAAAACCCCGGCCGTTTCCGGCCGGGGTTTTCAGGTTAGCTCGGTGGCGAGGGGTTCCCCGAAATCCGGGGGATCACTCCGATTGCCACGGAGGC
>JAPUJD010000067.1 GCA_027296385.1 Acidobacteriota bacterium
GGCTCCGCGCCGCGGCCGAGTGGAATCACCATGTCGACGCTAGCGTGGGGCCGGGCGATGATGTGCACGGCCACCACGTCGCCGACCCGCGCACCGGCGGTCTGGCCGGCATCGCAGGCAGCCTTGACGGCGGCGACGTCACCGCGGATGACCGCGGTGGTGTAGCCCCCACCGGTCTTCTCGTAGCTCACGAGCTCGACCCGAGCGGCTTTGACCATCGCGTCGGCGGCCTCCACCATGGCGGGGAAACTCCGGCATTCGATCATTCCCAATGCTTCTGACATTGCTACCTCCTAACCCCTCGGACCCCTGAGGTCCGGGTTTTCCTGGATCGCGATTCCGCGGGTCCGTTCACTTGGTTTTCCTTCCGGTGAGACTCTCGAGCGCCGTGACGGCAGCCTCCTCGGCCACCACGACGTCGCTCTCTTCTCCCCCGATGTAGATCCGGCCGAAACTGCCGACCGCGCGCACCTCGAGGATGTTGATCTCGGCCGCCTTCTCCGCCTCGTTGGCGGCCAGCGCGGCATAGGCCGCCGGTTCGCACTCGAGCACGAAGAGAGTCTGGCCGGAGAGGATCATGTTGCCGTGCCGCATGCGGTTGATCAGCATCGTCTGGGTGTCGTGCAGATGGCGCACGACCTGGCTCGAGACCACTCGCGGCTTGTGGCGATCCTCCTCGGTCAGCTCGAGCGCGGCCAAAATCGCCTCCCCGGCCGCGCGCACCTCGGCCTGGCTGTCCGAGTGCACTTCGAGCATGCCGAAGTGGCGCTCGACGATCTGCATGCCGGGGGTGACGTCGGTCGACTTGAGCGCCACGTCGGTGATGCGATTGATCTCCATTCCCGGCGCGATCTCGACGAACAAGCTCGCCTGGCCGACCTGCGGCAGGTAGCCCTTGGAGATGGTGGCCTGAAACGAGGCGAACTGCGGCTGCAGCGAGTCGAGGATGACGAAGGCTCTCAGGTCGACCATCGATCGGCTCCTAGTGCTCGTGTCCAGTTCCTCATGCGCTCACTCTCGTGGCCACGGCTTCCTGGACGATGGCGATGCTGGCACTCGCCCCCAGGCGGGTGGCCCCGGCCGCGATCATCGCTTTGGCGTCACTGTAGGACTTGATCCCGCCCGACGCCTTGACCTCCATGCCGGCGCCCCGGACGACGCCGGCCATCAGCGCGACATCCGCCACCGTGGCGCCGCCAGAGGAGAAACCGGTAGAGGTCTTGACGAAATTGGCGCGCGCCGTGCGTGCCAGCTCACAGGCCCGGCGCTTCTCGTCGTCCGTCAACAGCGCGGTCTCGAGAATCACCTTGCACACCGCGCTGCCGTCGCGACAGGCTTCGACGACGGCGCGGATGTCGCGCAAGACGAGGGTATCGTCGCCGCTCTTCAGGGCACCGATGTTGAGCACCATGTCGATCTCGCGCGCCCCGCCGCGGATCGCCCGCCGGGCCTCGAGCGCCTTGATCTCCGGCTCGTTGGCGCCGAGCGGAAAGCCGACGACGGTGCAGGTGAGCACGTCGCTGCCGCGGAGCAGACCGCTCGCCAGGACGACCCAGGTCGGGTTGATGCAGACCGAGCGGAACGAGTACTCCCTGGCCTCGGCGCAGAGTTGCCTGACCTGCTCCTCGGTGGAATCCGGTTTCAGCAGCGTGTGATCGATATAGCGCGCCAGATCGGCCGGAATCTGCCCCGGTGGATCCGCCTCGCCGACGCTCGTCAAGCCGGTCGCGCCGAGGCGAATGAAGTGGCGTGCCGTGTCGGGGCAACTGCCGACGCAGGGCCCGTTCGAGGCCGCCCCTGCGACCGAGCCGATCATCTGGTGCAAACGTTGAACGACGCGATCGATATCGCTATCGGAGAGCAGCATCACCGGCTCCTGCTCCACTGTGGGGGGGACGGCCCGTGGCCCGGACGGTGCCCCGGCGCCGTCGGCGAACATGGCCACGCGTTTCAGGTGCCGCGGCTCGACGCACTCGGTGGCCAGCCAGACATCGACGATCTGACGCGCCAGCCCCGTGCCGATGAGGCTGGCGCCCAACGTCAGTACGTTGGCTGCATTGTGCTCGCGGCTGTTGCGGGCGCTGGAGAGATCGTAGGCCAGCGCCGCCCGCACACCGGGGACTTTGTTGGCCACCATGCTCGAGCCGATACCCGCCCCATCGATCATGATGCCGGCCTCGGCACGGCCGCTGGCCACCGCCTCGGCCACGGCGCGGGCGAAGACCGGGTAGTCGACGGCCTCGCGCGAAGTCGTGCCCACGTCCTCGATGCGATGTCCCGCGGCGGCCAGGTGCTCGATCAACACCGCCTTGAGGTCGAAGCCGCCGTGATCGGCACCGATCACGATCCGGCGAGACGACGGGCTCACGACCAGACCTCGGAGTCGTCGAGGCGCTCGGAGGCGAGAACCGGCCGGATCACTCCCGCCTCGGAGTCGAGAATGGCCTGCAGCCGCCGGACGTGGAAGCGAAAGCGCTCGAAGCCGAGCTCGGTGAGCCGGAACTCGGTCACCAGACGCCGCGCCAGGCGCCGCTTGCGGATCTCCACATAGCCGGCCTCAGCCAGCTTGCTGGTCTGGACATGGAGATTGCCGTCCGCCAGGCCGGTCGCACGCTTCATGGCGGAGAAACTCACTCTCTCGCCCGGAACCAGCGTGGAGAGAATTGCGAGCCGAGCCGGTGAGGTGATCATTTCGTCGAACCGCCTAGCCAAGGGTTGAGTCGCTCTTTACTTCTGATTACGAAGTATCTGACGGTCGGAGCGCT
>JAPUJD010000068.1 GCA_027296385.1 Acidobacteriota bacterium
CGCCGGGTCGTGCAATGCGTCACCTGTCACCACGGGCTCGAGCGCCCGGACACCCTCGCTGCCGCACTCACGCGGGCACAGGCCGACGGCGGGGTCGAAGCCAGCGTCGCCGAATACCGGCGCCTGCGCGAGGAGTACTACGGCAGCGGTGCCTACGACTTCACCGAGTGGAGGCTGTTGAGTCTCGCTGACACCCTGGCGCGTGGCGGTGACTCAGAGGCGGCCGAGGCTCTGATCGAGCTCAATCTCGAGCACTTCCCCGACTCCGGCGACAGCCTGATGTTCCAAGCCCGGTTCTACCAGTTCCAGGGAGAGAGCGAGCGTGCGGCAGGCATCCTCCGGGCTCTACTCGTCGCCGACCCCGAGAACGAGGGCGCCCAGCGCATGCTCGACCAGATCCAGGGGTCGAGCGAGCAGCGGTGAGCCTGCCCGTTTGGAACAGCTCTCTCGCTGCTCCCGTCGGCTCGACGCTGGCCTACTGATGGTTCGATTTCGCGGCCACCTCGAGTCTCCTCGCGCCGCATGCCTCTACCGCCTGATATCCTGTCACCGCTGGAAAGCAAGCCCTTATCCTGTGACAGCGACAAGGAGGGAGTCTGCCAATGATCGCAGCGCGCAGCGTGTACCTGACCTGCCTCCTCGGGCTGGCCTGCCTGCCGGGCCTGGCCGCCCAACCGGAAGGGGGCAACCCCTGCACCATCATCCCGTGGCAGACCGTCGATAACGGCCTGGGAGCAGAAACCGGTGTCGTCCGCGAGTTCGCTTCCCGCATCTCGATGCCGCCCGGCTGCCTGCGCGGCGGCCGGGTCTGGGTGCCGAGGATCCACCTGGGCCTGACTCGTACCGCAGCCGGAGCCTCCGACATGGACGTGCGCGTGTCCATTCGCCCGCCTCAGCCGCCCGGGTTGGGGCCCGGAGGGCCAGGCGGCAGCCGCACCGACCCTGCGACGCACACTCTTCCCAACGTCCCGGTCTTCCCGATGGGCACCACCTACGAGGTCGCCACCGGGCCGAACTCCAACCAGAACATCAACGATCTCGTCTTTGGCGACACCTTCTTCGTCAGCCTCGACATGGACGGGGACGAGACGATGAATCAGTTCATGGTGGCGGACGAAACGGGACCCGTCGACCAGAACTGCTTCACCGGCATCGACGGCGCAACGCCCGCGGACCCGTGCACCACCGGCAATCCCAACTTGAGCGCCGCCGCGCTCGGGGCCACCGGCTACACCTTTTACGGTCGCTTTCCCCATTCGGGCGCAGAGACCGACGGCCGTGAGCCGCTGGCCGGGAGCTGGGCGGCGCGTTATTTGGGCGCATTCCCGGGGACCACCAACCTTCGCGTTTGGCGGGACTCGAGCGAGCTCCATTTCGCGGGAGGGCAGACGATCTGCCAGTTTTTCGACATACCGGCGGACTTCGAGTTCCAGTGCCCGATGAGCGCTACCGAGCTCGACTTGCTAGCCGCCGGAAGGATCTTCGTCGAGCTCACGGAAGACGGCAACGTCAACAGCGTCCGCATGATCCCGGCCGATCTCTTCCTCTTCGCCGACGGGTTCGAGAGCGGCGACACGACTGTGTGGAGCGCAACCGTCCAGTAGTGATCCCGAGCGCTCGACCTCGATGACGAGGCGCGGCGACACCTCTGAGGATCACTTCGAAGGATTTCACCGCCTCCGGCATCCAACCTGGAAACAGGTTCGCTCATGGGAACTGAAGAGCCCCTCTGGGCCCTCGGGTTCCTCGAGCAGAAAGGGAGGCAATGAAATGAGGCAAGCAAGAACGTGGATGGTCAGCGCGGTAGCCTTGGCCGTGATTGCGGGTCTGGCCGCGCCGGACGCATGGGCGGCCCGGCTCGACCAAGCGGCGATCTTTATCGAGATCAACGACACCGACGGCGACGCCGGCATCCAGATCTTCCTCGACGGAGAGGGCTGGGACACGATGCAGGTCTTCGGCCCCAACGGCAGGATGGTGATGGGCGTCGTCGCCGACGGCAGCGTAGGCTTTCAGGGCATCACCGAGTTCTTTATCGAGAGCGCCGAGCCGTCATTTGACGAGCAGCCGCTCGAGGATTTCCTCGCGCTCTTCCCAGCTGGCATCTACAGCTTCCGCGGCAGGACGACCGACGGCCGGTCACTGATCGGCGCTGCCCGGCTGACCCACCGGATTCCCGAGGGGCCGGAGGTCATCTCTCCCGAAGAGGATGGCGACCCGCTTCCAATCGACGACGCGGTCATCGAATGGGAGACGGTGCCCAACCCCGAGGGCAGCCGCATCACGAGCTACGAGATCATCGTCGAGCGTGAAGAGCCGTCTCTGCGCGTCTTTCGCGCCGACATGGGCAACCGCCAGACCAGAGTGACTATCCCGCGCGAGTTCCTGCAGCGCAGGAGAGAGTACAAGGTCGAGGTCATCGCGATCGAGAGGAGCGGCAACCGAACGATCTCGGAAGTCGAGTTCGAGGTGGACTAGCCATCTGCTGAGGGCCCCGGTTG
>JAPUJD010000069.1 GCA_027296385.1 Acidobacteriota bacterium
GGCGGGCGACAGCGACAGGGCCTTCTCGATCGCCGCCTCGTCGAACATGCCATGGCTGGCGACCACGGCAAATGTCGACTCCGGCGTGATCGACGGCAGCTGGTCGAGATCGCTGACGACCTCGGCCGACACCGGCTCGAAGGGCGGGCGGTCCGACAGATCGACCACCGTCACCCGGTAGCTCATCACCTCCCCGAGGCGAGCGAGAGCGTGGGCCACAGGGGAATTGCCGAAGACGAGCAGGTGCGGTCTGGCCAGGTGCGGCTCGATGTAGATCTCCATGGTGCCTCCACTGAAGCACGGCATCGGCACGAAGGTCAAACCGGCCCGGCTCGCCGGCAGCTCGGGCTCCGGCGACAGGTGAACCAATCGGCATTGGCCGTCGGCCAGCGCCGCGACAGCTTCCTTGCGCACGGTGGGTTCGGCACAGCTTCCTCCGACCCAGCCGAAAACTTGGCCGTCGCGCGTGATGATCGCCTTATTCCCGGGTTTGGCCGAGGTCGGGCTCTGCGCCCGGACCACCGTGGCAAAGACGAAGGGCTCGCCGGCCACCGTGAGCTCGTGAGCCCGCTGGAAGATATCTGCCGACATCGCTTGTCTCCTCAGGGCATCCTCAGTCGGTGACACCGTTGTCGCGCAGCACCTGCCACACCTTTTGTGGCGTGATGGGAATGTCGAGGTGGCGGACCCCCAGGTGCGATAGGGCGTCGACGACGGCGTTGACGATCGCCGGCGGCGCTCCGACGGTCGGCGACTCGCCGACACCCTTGGCGCCCAGGGGGTGGTGGGGAGACGGCGTGATCGTCTTGCCCAGCTCCCACTTCGGCGACTCGACGGCGGTGGGTACGAGATAGTCGGCCAGCGTGCCGGTGAGGTTCTGACCGTTCTCGTCGTAGACGATCTCTTCGAAGAGAGCCGGGGCCAGGCCCATGGTGAGGCCGCCCTCGATCTGACCCTCGACGATCATCGGGTTGATGATGTTGCCGCAATCGTCGACGGCGACGAAACGCCGTACGTGAACCTCTCCCGTACCCTTGTCGATGTCGACGACGCAGATGTAGCTGCCAAACGGGAAGGTCAGGTTGGGCGGATCGTAGTAGTCGGTGGCCTCGAGACCCGCCTCCATCCCCGGCGGATGGTCGGTGTAGGCCGCGAACGCGATCTCTTGAATCGTCTTCGCCTGCTCGGGGGAGCCCTTGACCTGCCACTTGTTGACGTCCCACTCGAGGTCATCCTCGCCGACTTCGAGCAGGTAGGCGGCGATCTTCCTGGCCTTCGCCTTGATCTTGCGCGCCGCCATCGCTCCGGCGGCGCCGGCGGTGGGCGTCGAACGGCTGGCGTAGGTGCCCAGACCGTAGGGCGCCGTGTCGGTGTCGCCTTCCTCGACCTGGATGTCCGCCGCCGGCAGGCCGAGCTCTTCGGCCACGATCTGGGCGTAGGTCGTCTCGTGTCCCTGGCCCTGCGACTTGGTGCCGAAGCGGGCGGTGGCCTTGCCCGTCGGGTGGATCCGTATCTCGGCCGAGTCGAACATCTTGAGGCCGAGGATGTCGAAATCGCGCGACGGACCTGCCCCCACCACCTCGGTGAAGCTCGAGATCCCAATCCCCATCAGCTCGCCGCGCTCACGCTTCTCCGCCTGCTCTTGGCGCAGAGCACGATAGTCGATCATGTCCATCGCCTTGTGCAGCGCCGCCTCGTAGTTGCCGCTGTCGTACTCCCAGCCGGTCGGCGACTTGTACGGAAACTGCTCGGGCTTTATGAAGTTTTTGAGTCGGAAATCGGCGGGATCCTCACCCACCTCGAGCGCCATCAGATCGGTCAGCCGCTCGACCATGTGCACGGCTTCGGTGACGCGGAAGGAACAGCGGTAGGCAACGCCGCCAGGCGGCTTGGTCGTGTACACCCCGTCGACCTGAACGTGGGCCGCCTCCATGTCGTACGAGCCCGTGCAAATACTGTAGAGGCCGGCGGGGAACTTCGACGGATTCGCCGCCGCGTCCGCCGCCCCGCAGTCCGCGACGGTCTTGACTCGCAGCCCCGTGATCCGCCCCTCGGAGTCGGCCGCCATCTCCGCCTGCATGTGGTAGTCGCGGGCGAAGCTGTCGGCCTGCAGGTTCTCGCTCCGGTCCTCGATCCACTTCACGGGTTTCCCGGTAACCAGGCTGGCGACGGCGCAGCAGATGTAACCCGGGTAGATCGGGACCTTGCCGCCGAAGCCGCCTCCGATGTCCGGTGAGATGATTTGTATCTTGTGCTCCGGAATGCCGCTGACCATGGCAAAGATCGTCCGGTGGGCATGCGGCGCTTGCGAGGTCATGTACATCTGCATGTGCTCCGTGGCCTTGTTGTAATTGGCCACCATGCCGCAGGTCTCGATCGAGACGACGTGAATGCGCGGGAGATAGATCGAGGCGTCGACGCGATAGGCGGCGCGATCGAAGACGGCGTCCGTCGCCGCCTTGTCGCCCGCCTCCCAGTGCCAGATGTGATTGGTCTTGGTCTCCTTGTCTTCGCGCACGATGACCTTGTCCTCGAGGGCCTCGATCGGATCCATCACCGCCGGCAGCGGCTCATAGTCCACGACGACCTTCTCGACGGCATCGGCCGCGATGTAGCGCTCCGTGGCGACGACGGCGCAGATCTCTTGCGCGTAGTAGATGACTTTCTCGATCGGCAGGACCATCTGGGTGTCCGCCATCAGGGTCGGCATCCAGTGCAGGTCGCCCGCCGCCTTGAGGTCCTCGCCGGTGATCACCGCCACCACGCCGTCCATCGCCAGCGCCTCGCTGGCGTCGATGCCGAGGATCTTGGCGTGGGCGTGCGGGCTGCGCACGAGATCCATGTAGAGCATCCCGGGCAGCTTGACGTCGTCGATGTAGTTGCCCTTGCCTTGAATGAACCTCGGGTCCTCCTTGCGCTTCATTCGATGGCCCATGCCACAGATCTCCGGCGGCGTCGTGATTCTCACCTCGTCGCTCGTGGCTACGTTGGCTGAGCTGCCTTCCGGCGCCGGTGTGTGCTGCTCGATGAAATCGTCCAGCTGGGTCATGTCGTTGCCTCCTCGGCCTCGTCGCCGTTGTCGGTCTGGAGCTTGGCCGCCGCGAATTCGATCGCCTCGACGATCTTGTTGTAGCCCGTACAACGGCACAGGTTGCCCGAGATCCCCTGCCGGATCTCCTCCTCGGTGGGGTTCGGGTTCCTCGTCAGCAGCTCCTTGGCACTCATGATCATGCCCGGAGTGCAGAAGCCG
>JAPUJD010000007.1 GCA_027296385.1 Acidobacteriota bacterium
CTGGTCCACGTCGTGCGGGCGTTCGAAGACGACGAGTTGCCGCACCCCGACGGCAGGGTGGATCCCGCCCGAGACGTCGCCAACGTCGATCTCGAGCTCATTCTCGCCGACCTCGAGCTTCTCGAGCGTCGCCTGGAGCGACTGCAACAGTCGGCCAAGCGGGGCCTGGCGCCAAACGAGGTTCGAGAGCGGGAACTGCTGAAGGAGGTGCTCGCGCCGGCCCTGGAGGCGGAGACGCCATTGCGTGAGGTCGAGCTGGGGGCGCACAACGAAAAACTGCTCAGGGGGTTTCAGCTCCTCTCGGCCAAGCCGCTGCTCATCGTTCTCAACGGGAGTGAGGACGATCTGACGCGCCCGGCCGAGGCAATTCTCGGCGCCGTGCACCGTAGGGCCACCGGGATCGTGGTGATGAGCGCTCCGATCGAGCAAGAGATCGCTCAACTGCCGGCCTCCGAGGCGGCGGAGTTTCTGGCCGATCTCGGGCTCGCGGAACCGAGTGTCGATCGGGTCATCCGGGCGAGCTATGAGCTGCTCGGCCGAGTCTCTTTCTTCACCGTGGGCGACGACGAGGTTCGGGCCTGGACCATCCGCCGCGGGACCCATGCCCGGCGGGCTGCGGGAACGATCCACTCCGACATCGAGCGTGGCTTCATCCGCGCCGAGGTCGTGGCGTGGGACCTCTTGCTCGAGCGCGGGTCCTTGGCCGCTTGCCGGGATAGGGGCGAGCTGCGCCTCGAGGGCAAGGAGTACGAGGTCGCCGACGGCGAGGTCGTGCACTTTCGCTTCAACGTCTGACGAACCCCCTCGGTGGGGCGGCTTCTGAGGTACTCTATTTCCTCCATGGCTGAACCGATTGCGGCACACAAGAGCATGCCGCACAGCGAGGAGTCGGAACGCGCCGTCCTGGCGGGCGTCCTGATCGATCCGAATCGTTTGCCGACGGTCTCCGAACGACTGACGGCCGACGATTTCTACTCCGAGCGCCATCGTACGCTCTACCAGGTCATGCTCGAACTGCAGCTCGGCGGCACCGAGATCGACCTGCGAACAGTCCAGGCCCGCTTGGAGCAGCAGGACCGACTGGAAGCGGTCGGCGGCGTGGCCTATCTCGCCAGCCTCGACCTCGATCTACCCGATCTGGCGCGGCTCGACACCTATGTCGAGTTGATCAAGGAGCGCTCGGTTCGCCGGCGCCTGATCGACGCCTGCGGCTACATCACGCGCATGTCATTCGACGGCGGCGTCGAGGCGGCCCAAGCGCTCGACCAGGCCGAACGGGTCGTGCTCGAGCTCGGCGAAGAGGCCATCCGGCGCGGTTTCATTCCCTTGCAGGAGGTTTTCGAAACCACCCTGGCCGAGCTCGAAGAGAAGCCGGATCGAGTGCTGGCCGGAGTGGCCACGGGCTACACCGACCTCGACAAGATGACCCTCGGTTTTCATCCCGGCAACCTCATCATCCTCGCTGCCCGCCCAGGCGTCGGCAAGACGAGTCTGGCGCTCAACATCGCCCAGCACGTGGCCTTGCGTGAGGATAAGTCGGTGGGCATCTTCTCGCTCGAGATGAGCCGCGAGGAGCTCGCTCTGAGAATTCTCTCGGCAGAGGCCAACGTCGAGTTCCACCGCATGCGCTCCGGGCACCTGACCACGAAACAGTGGAGTCGGCTGCTCAAGACGGTCAAGTCGATGACCGGCAAGCGGCTCTACATCGACGACTCGGCGAATCCGAGCCTGCTGGAGGTGGCCTCAAAGACCCGGCGCCTGAAGGCGGAGAAGGGGCTCGACCTGATGGTCCTCGACTACCTGCAGCTGATGGAGGCTGGAGGCCGCTACGAGAATCGGAATCTGGAGATCTCGGCCATCACGAGACATCTCAAGCAGTTGGCGAAGGAGCTCAATATCCCGATTCTCTGCCTATCGCAGCTTTCGCGACGCCCCGAACAGCGAGGCAAAGACCACCGGCCCCTGCTCTCCGACCTGCGCGAGTCCGGCTCGATCGAACAGGACGCCGACTTGGTGATGTTCATCTACCGCGACGACATGTACAACAAGGACTCGGAGCACCCAGGCGAAGCGGAGCTGATCATCTCCAAGCACCGCAACGGCCGAACCGGCACCGTCAATCTCGTGTTTCTCGGCGAAATGACCAAGTTCTTGAACCTGAGTCGCGCGCCGGCTCCAGGCGGCCCCTTCTAGCCTGCCTTCCTCTCCCCGTTTCGAAGCGAAACGGTGGAGATACCTGTGCCTCCGATCAGAAGACCGGGTCGCTGCCGGTGATGCGCTGGAAGGCCTCGACATAGCGATTGAGCGTTCCCAAGACGACCTCTTCCGGCAGCGAGGGCGGCGGCGACTCGTGATCCCAGCCCGATGCGTCGAGCCAGTTGCGGACGTACTGTTTGTCGAGGGAGACCGGCTCGACTCCGGGCTGCCAGCGGTCGGCGTCCCAGAAGCGCGACGAGTCCGGTGTCAGAACCTCGTCGACGAGGAGGATCTCGCCTTCGACCAGGCCGAACTCGAACTTCGTGTCGGCCAGGATGATCCCGTTCTTGGCGGCGAGCTCGGCCCCTCCCTCATACAGGTCGAGGGTCAGCTGCCTGAGCTTGCGCGCAAGCTCCTCACCCGCTTCGCGACACATCCGGTCGAAGCTCACGTTCTCGTCGTGACCGCTCTCGGCCTTGGTTGCCGGCGTGAAGATCGCCCGAGGTAGGCGCTCGGCACGCCGTAGACCCGGCGGCAGGGGAATGCCGCAAATCTCACCGCTGTCCTTGTACTCGCGATAGCCGCTGCCCGCCAGGTAGCCTCGCGCCACACACTCGAAGGGTACGACCTGCGCCTTCTTGACCCACACCGATCGCCCCTGGAGCACACCGGCCTTGGCCCTCAGATGGGATGGAAACTCGGTCGCCTCCGTGGCCAGGAGATGGTTGGGCACCAGATCGCTGAAATGATCGAACCAGAAGTTCGTCAGCTGACTCAGGATCTTCCCCTTGCCTGGGATGCCGGGATGCAAGACGTGATCGTAGGCCGAGATGCGATCGCAGGCCACGATCAGCAGCTCGTGGCCCAGGTCGTAGATGTCTCGTACCTTGCCGCGCTTGGGCTCGGGCAGGCCATCCAGGTCTGTCTGCCAGACAATGTCGCTCATTCAACCGATCTCCTTGGGTTCGGCGGCCGGCTGCGGCGCCGAACGACGGAGCAGCTCTTCCGACTTGCTGATGGTCTCGAGTGCGGTATTGAGGCTGGAAGACTGGAGGCGTGGCAGCGTCTTCACGTCCCATGATTCACCGTCTACGATCTCGTAGATGGTTATCGATTCGATGCCCTTGAGATTCGCTGCGCCGAGACGACGCAGTCCGACGATGAGGCTGCCTGTGCCTTCGTCGATCGTCAGCACGACGTAACGTCGCGGCCCGTCCAGACCCAGATAGTAGGGTGCGGACTCGCCGTCGGAATCGATACGGCCGACGAAACCGTCGGTGGCTACGATGCCCTCGTTGATCAGCTCGCCGGTCCGGCTGATGTAGGCGAAAAAATCTCGGCCCTGCTCGCTCTCGTCGACCAGATCGAGGCGACGCTCGACCAGCGGGCGAAAGAAGCCCTCGACCTCGTCTGCCGAGTACCCCAGGCTGAGCAGCATCCGCTTTACGGTCTCGATGGCCTGGGTCGCCTTGCCGGTCACCAGTCGCGAAAGCTCGATGATGCCGTGGCCGAAGAACTCGTAACGCCGCTCCTTGTCGGTCAGGCCTTCCTCGATCGGCAGCAAGCGGTACTGACCGTAGTTGAGAGCCATCCGGACCCCCCGGTCGAAGGGGAATCGTTCGCGCAGGGCTTGACGGTAGAAGCGCTGCAGATGGACCGCTGCCGCCAGCAGCCGGCGGGGATGGCGGCCGGAGTAGAGCGCCCCGTCACCGAGATACTTCTCGAGCTTGAGCGAGTGGAGGCGGGCCATCTGGTTGACCCGACGCTGAAAGCGGAAGATCGAGTGGTAGGACTGATCCTCGTCACGGCGCCCGCTGTACTTGAGCACCGAGACGATGGCGGAGAAGTCGGCGATGTCGTAGATAAGGCCGAATCGTCGAACCAGTGGGTCCACGACCCAGGGCGTCATGAACTCGAAAGGGCGGGTACTGCCCGAGAGCCGCACCGACTGGGAGAGGTAGCCGCCGCCGCGCGGGTTGGGCGCTTGGCACACGAGATGCCCCTTCTTCTCACGAATCGGGATGACCAGACGTCGCAGAGCCAGCAGGAGCTCGAACTCCTTGAGCTTGACGAGCAGGCTCTCCCAGGTCCGTACACCCTGGGGGTCCAGCAGCCGCTTACTGTCATAGTCTCGTCGATCGGCCAGGAAACTCAGGTATCCCGGCCGTTGCAACAACTGATCCGGCTTTTCTCCCGGGTTCAGCTTGGTCAAGTGGATGGCGTAGCTGCGCAGATCGGGATCGGCAACGAGGCGCGCCCGATGCCACTCGTGCAGCAACTGAACTCGATGGCGGAAGTCGATCGGATCGATCTCGAGGTGGCCCCGCAGATAGGCCGAAAGCTCGCTCAGGTCGGGGCTGATGTGGTCTTCGGTGAGGATCAACAGATTGTCGCGCATCCTGTTCAGGATGCCGGGGAAGAGCCCGACTTGCTCTTCCTCCGTCTCGGTGGCGACACTCTGTACGGCATCGTAGGTCAGGCCGAGAACACGATCGAGAAAGCGGTCGAAGACCTGGTATTTGATCGCTTCGCCGTGCTGGCGCCCGGTCTCGAGATCGAAGCGGCAGACACGCCGAGGCAGCTCCTTGAAGAGTCGCGAGACGGCGATCGAATGATAGAGCCAGAAGATGCTGGTGTAGCGTCGGCCGAAGCTGGATCGAGTCGTGTTCTTGGTCGCCTGGCCCAGGAGATCCCGGTAGGCTCGCCAGGTCTGGTCGCGAGCCCTGGTTTCGATTGCACCCGTCTTGAACATGCCCGTCTGCACTCGGGTCTCCCGTTCGAGATAGGCTTCGAGTGCCTGCCGAAGTTTCTGTGTCCGCTCGTTGGTGAGGATAGGGAAGCCGAGCAGCGGGGTAGCTCTCTCGTCCTTGAGGAAGATGCGCTGCGGCACCGGCAGAATGTCCGCAGCGTCGGGCATGACCCGCCGCAGCTCTTCTTCGTCGCGCTGCAAGAACGTGAAGGTGCAGCTCGAAGCGTCGAGAAACGAGAAGAATTTCATCGGTTGGCCCGGTCCGCGCCTCGCGACGTCCGCCGGGACCGGCAGCCCGACGGTTACAGCGCAGGCATCGAGTCTATCCCGCCGGAGCTGCTACCGGGCTCGCTGGACGGCGGGACTTCTGCCGCGGACTGCTAGACTCCGCCGCCGGAGGATCGCCGTGACGAGACTGCTGGAACCCAACATTGCAGGACACGGAGCGCTCAAGCGAGGCACGCTGGCACTGGGTTGCCTGGAGGACCGGCCACTGCCCGCCACCGGTTTGACGCCCGAGGTCGTGGAGGCGATCCACCGAGCCGTCAAGGCACGCGGCTGGAAGGGCAAGGCTGAGCACCGGCTTCAGCTGTCCGTGGCGGACGATGCGGTCACCGTCACCCTGCACGGCCTGGGTAAGGCGGCCGACCTCGACTGCGGGCGATTGTGCCACTGGCTCGATGCGGTGGCGGAGCACTGTACGGCCTCCTGCACGCCGGAGCTTCTCGTCGTGCCTCCGTCGCACGGGCTGCTGAAGAGTCCCCACCGCGCAGCAGCCCTACTGCGCTGGCTGGGCCTGACGAGCTATGTCTTCGACGAGTTTCGTCAGGCGCCGCCGTCGCCTCTGCGACGTCTGCGCTTGCTGCCTCCCGAGGGTATGGCGAAGACCTTTCGTGGCGTCCGCAAAACAGCGGCAGCGGTAGCTCGCGGCGTAGCCCTCGCTCGCGACTTGGCCAACACACCGCCCAACCGGGCCACGCCGGCCTGGATGGCATCGCGAGCGCGCAGTCTCGCTCGCCGGGTCGGCGCCAAAGCCAGGGTCCTGGGTCCGAAGGAGCTGCGGCGGCTCGACATGGGGGCACTGCTGGCTGTGGGACAAGGCTCGGCCAACACACCGCGGCTCGTCCGGCTCGAGCTTGGTACCAGAGGGCCGGTCATCGCCCTCGTGGGCAAGGGCGTCACCTTCGACACCGGCGGTATCTCGATCAAGCCGAGTGCGGCGATGGACGAGATGAAGTACGACAAGGCCGGGGCCTGCACCGTGCTGGGCGCCGTGCAGGCCATCGCCGAGCTCGGGTTGCGCGTACGGCTTCGCGCCTATCTACCGCTGGCGGAGAACATGCCCGGCGGGCGCGCCTACCGGCCCGGCGATATCGTCC
Source organism: Acidobacteriota bacterium (assembly GCA_027296385.1). Lineage (GTDB taxonomy): Bacteria > Acidobacteriota > Thermoanaerobaculia > Multivoradales > JAHEKO01 > CALZKB01. The sequence continues at coordinate 6,325 of JAPUJD010000007.1, forward strand.
GCATGCGCGGCGGCAAGACCGTGGAGGTGCTCAACACCGACGCCGAGGGGCGCCTTGTGCTGGCCGACGCGATCTCGCTCGCGGTCGAGGAGAAGCCTGACGCTCTGCTCGAGTTTTCGACTCTGACGGGAGCGACCGTCGTGGCGCTCGGCCATCATGGGGCTGCGATATACACCCCTGACGATCGCCTGGCTCACGAACTGCTGGGCGCTGCTGACGAGAGTGGCGAGCGGCTCTGGCGTATGCCGCTATGGCGCGAGTTCGGCGACGAAATGAAAGGCCGTCATGCCGATCTGCGCAACGTTGCCGGGCGCTGGGGCGGAGCCAACACGGCGGCCAGCTTTCTGGCCGAGTTCATGGGCGACTGCGAGAGCTGGGCTCATGTCGACATCGCCGGCACCGCCTGGGTCCCGGCAGAACAGGGGTCCGCCTTTGGCGCCACCGGCTACGGCGTGGCGACGACCGTGACCTGGTTGTTGGATCGCCTGGGCGCGGGTTAGAGTCTTGATGCGGCGGTGCTGGGCCAGTGGAACTTTCCTCGCCAGATAGCGTACCACTGAGCAACGAATAGCGGGGCGCGATAGCGCTCGCATGCGCCACCATAAAACACACTTCGTAACGAGATAGAGGGCAGCATCGATGAGCGAGACGCAGAGGGGAAGTAAGCCTGTATCCGTAGCATGGTTGGTCATTTCCATCTTGGCCACATCGTCCTTGTGGGGG
>JAPUJD010000070.1 GCA_027296385.1 Acidobacteriota bacterium
GGAGACTGGCCGGCTTGCTGCACGACTTCGATTGGGAGATCCACCCCACGCTGGAGGATCATCCGGCGCAGGGCGCGCCGATCCTGCGCCGGAGCGGGTGTCCGGAAGACGTCGTCCAGGCCATCCTGTCTCACAACACTGCGGGAACCAGCGTGAAGCGTCAGCAGCCGATGGACTTCGTGCTCCTGGCCTGCGACGAGGTCACAGGGCTCATCGTCGCGTCGGCGCTGGTCCGGCCGTCGAAGGACCTTCGCGACGTCAAGATGAAGTCACTGCGCAAGCGGTGGAGGGAGAAGTCCTTCGCCGCCGGAGTCCACCGTGGCGAGGTCGAAGAGGCAACGCGAGAGCTCAGCGATGCCTGTTTCGATGGCCGATTGGACCTCTGGGAACACATCGAGAACGTGCTCTCGGCGATGCAGGGCGCTGCCGCCGAGCTCGAGCTCGATGGCCGGTTGGCACAGTAGCTGCTAGCCCTTCCTACCCCCCGCGGCGACGCCGGCCAGGCTCTCGACGCCCTGCTCGGTGAGATAGACGTAGTCGCCGCTCTCGCCGGTCGTCAGCAGACCGCGCTCGACGAGCGCCGACAGTCCCGCCTCGAGATCGAAATCCGGATCGCGCTCGTACGCCAAGGCCTGCCGGCGCAGGACATACCCGGCGCGTGGCCCACCTGCAATATGAGTCTTTTCGTAGAAGCGCTCCATCACTGCTCGTTCGACGGCGGACAGGTCCATGGGATCCTCCTCATGCGGCCGTGGGGGTCGGCCCACGTCGCGCATTCTACTCTTCGAAAACAGCCCTGCCGAGACCTCCAAATACGCTCTCCGATGGTATACACTCTCCGTCCCGCTACGATTGGTTCGAACCCGAGCCGCACGAAGCTCCAATCCACAACGATGATGGAAGACGCCACATGAGTGCAGAGTTGAGCTCAGCCGACCTCGAGGAACCCATCCCTGACAACCAAGGCGAGGCAGCAGGCGCAACTCCCGAGGTCACCGCGGCCGCAGAGCCGGTCGAGAAGACCGGCGCCGCGGTAGCCACCGAGAAGCAGCCGGCCGCGAAGGACGCAGGCAACGACGGCGCGCAGTCCCAAGGCGGCGTCGAGGTCGAGAAGATCCGTGCCGCCATGCAGTCCGGCAGTAGCGTCAAGGGCAAGGTCATCGGCTGGAGCGACGGCGGGCTGCAGGTCGTCGTTGGAGGCGTCGCCGCGTTCTGCCCCGATTCTGAGATGGAGTTCGGAGAACCTCTCGAGGCCAAAGAGTACGTCGATCAGACCTACGACTTCTTCGTGCTGCGCATCGAGGACGACGACGAGCACGTCATGCTGTCGCGCGTATCGCATCTGAGGCAGGAGCAAAAGGCCCAGCAGGCGGCGACTCGCGGGCAGATCGAGGTCGATGCGGTGCTGACCGGCAAGGTAGTCTCGATCAAGGATTTCGGCGCCTTCGTCGACCTCGGCGGAGTGCAGGGACTGGTCCACATCTCGGAATTGGCGCGCCGCCGGGTGCAACGAACGGAGGACGTGGTGCAGCCCGGCGACGAAGTCCAGGTCAAGGTGCTCAAGCTGGACAAGGGCGGCCGGCGCATTTCGCTCTCGATGCGGGCCCTCGAGCCTGATCCCTGGCGCGAGGTCTCGAGCAAGTACACCGTCGGCTCGACTGTTGACGGCAAGGTCGAGAAGGTCGAGCGTTTCGGCGCCTTCGTTCAGCTCGAGCCGGGCCTCTCCGGCCTGCTGCCGAGCTCGAAGATGTCGATCCCCGCCGGCACTTCAGCGTCGCGCGTCTTCCGCCCAGGGCGCGAGCTGAAAGTCCAGATCATCAGTATCGACGCCCGGCGGCGGCGCATCTCGCTCGGGCTGGAGGGTGACGGCGCCGAGGGCAGCAGCTCAGACTTCGAGGCCTACCGGAGCAACCAGGCCGCCAGCAGCGGCGGCTTCAACGCCCTCGCTGCGGCTCTGTCCAAGATCCAGCCATAGCGCCGTGAACGACGAACCTCGGAAGCACCCGGTTTACATGGTGCTCCTGGGGCTCGTCGCCTTGGGCTCGGTTCCCCTCTGGTTCGTCGGTGCCGCGCCGACCGACTGGCTCGGCCTGCCCGTCTGGCTGTGGTCGAGCATCGGCTTCACCTTGGCCCTCTCCGGCATGATCGCGTGGGGAATACTGCGCTACTGGCGCGACGACGACGATGCTCGAAGGTAGCCAGGCTCTCCTGGCGGGCTGCGCCGTCTACATCGCCTTGCTTCTCGCGATCGGCGCCTGGAGCCGGCGGGAGCGCTCCAGCGACAGCCTGAGCGACTTCTACCTCGCCGGCCGCTCCCTCGGCACGCTGGTTCTGCTCTTCACCCTCTTCGCCACGCAGTACAGCGGCAACTCGCTCTCCGGCTTCCCAGGACAGACCTACCGCGTGGGCCTGACCTACTACATGAGCGTGACCTTCATGGTCGGCATCGTGGGTGGCTACTTGCTGTTTGCGCCGCGCCTGTTTCGCGCTGCCAGACAGCACGCCTTCGTCACGCCGACCGACTTCATCACTGCGCGCTTCGGCAGCCGGTTGCTCGACAACGTCGTCAGCACCATCCTGACCGTGACCCTGATCAACTTTCTCCTCGCCCAGTTGATGGCGATGGGGCACGCCTTCGCCGGCCTCACGGCGGACCAAATCCCCTACTGGGCCGGGGTCGTCGGCGGCGCGGCGGTCATCCTCATCTACGAGCTGATGGGTGGCATGCGAGCCGTCGCCTGGACCGATGCCCTGCAGGGCAGCGTTCTCTTCGTCGGCCTGCTCCTGGCCGCCTTCCTGGTCATGGACGTCGTCGGTTCGCCGGCAGCCATCGTGAGCAAGGTCTCCGAGCTCGCCCCGGCCAAGACCGCCAACCCATCGCTCGAGACCTGCGCCCTGTGGCTCAGCAACTTCCTCCTGCTGACTCTCGGGGCACCGCTCTACCCTCAGGCAATCCAGCGCATCTTCGCCGCCCGCAAGGCAGCCGATCTCAAGCGGGCCCTCGCCACCATGGCCGTGCTGCCTCATATCGCCATCACGACCGTGGTATTCATCGGCCTGGCTGGCATCGCGCTCTTTCCCGACCTCAGCGCATCGGAAGCAGACCAGATCACCTTCCGGGTCCTGACCCACCTGGTCGAGCAACGGCCGGCCGCGTTCTGGCCCGTACTGGTAGTGACCATAGGAGTCCTCGCGGCCATCATGTCGACCGCCGACTCCTGCCTGCTCTCGCTCTCCTCGATCCTGACCAAGGACTTCTACGCTCGTTGGCGGGGGCTCGACAGCAGCCAGACAGAGGGGCAAGCCCGGTTCGGCTCGCTGCTGAGCGTGGTCATCATGATCGCCCTGGCCGTGATCGCCCTGCGCCCGGTGACGACGCTGTGGAACCTGCTGGTCATCAAGTTCGAGATTCTGATCCAGCTCTCACCCGCCTTTGTTCTCGGCACCCTGCACTCCAAGGGAGAGCGCAGAGCCTTCCAGAGCCGCGATATCCTGCTCGGGCTCGTCGCGGGGCTGCTCGTCGCGCTCGGCCTCTACTTCGCCGGCTATGGGCGCTGGCACGGCCTCCACGCTGGCACCGTCGGCGTCGCAGTCAACTACCTCACGGTCTTGGTGTCCCGTGCCGCCACGAGCCCGAAGCCAGTCGCTGGGTAGTGCGCCTATGACGGGTCGACCTCATGTTAGGCTCGCTGCTCGCAACAACGAGGAATCGAACATCCGTTCTCGGTAGGAGGGTCTGTCCATGTCCGAACCCATCACGCCACCACCATCCCCGGCGCAACCAGCCGAAAAGAAGGGTCTCGGAACCGTCGCCTGGATACTGATCGGCTGCCTCGGCCTTCTCCTGCTCGCCGGTCTCGGCATCGGCGCCTGCACTTACCTGCTCGGCAAGAAGGTCCAGAGCGTCGCCGAGGAGTTTTCGGAAAACCCCGGCCGAGCCATGGCCGAGCTGGCGGTCAAGCTAAATCCCGAGCTCGAGCTCGTCGACTCCGACGACGAAGCGGAGACCGTGACGGTGCGCAACAAGGAGACCGGCGAAGAGATGACCTTCGACTGGAGCGAGATTGGTGAGGGCAAGTTTGGTGTCACCACGGACGAAGGGACGGTCAGCTTCGACGCCTCCGGCGGTGACGATGGGGCGGTGCTGACGACCACCAATGCTGAAGGCGAGACGACCCAGATCTTCGGCGGTGCAGCCGCCGGCGACATCCCCGACTGGGCCCCCCTGGCGCCCGGCGCAAGCGAGCCTCAGGGCACCTATTCGACCCGCAGCGGGGACGAGATCAGCGGCGCCTTCTCCTACACCACCTCGAGCTCGACCTCGGACGTGCTCGCCTTCTACGACAGCACGCTCTCCGACGAAGGCTATGAAGTCAGCAAGAGCACCTTCAGCACCGGTGGCGAGGCCAGTGGCATGGTGAGCGGCGTCAACAAATCGACCGGCCGTAGCGTGAGCGCCATGGTAGGCGCTGACGAAGGCACGACCCAGGTGACGGTCAGCTACTCCTCGGGCGGATAGGCAGGGCACGCTTCGCGCGCCCTGGCGCACTGTATTCTTGGGCTGCCTTCGGCAGCCTGGCGCGCCTTGGCGCACTGTGGTCTCGGGTTGCCTCCGGCAGCCTGACGCCCTGGACAGAGCCAGGGCTCTACATGCTTCCACCGGGGCCGATCATGCGGTAGGATCCTGCCCGTCAACTACAACTCAACTCAGGTAGGGGCACCAACGGGCGGGGTCTATCTACTCCCTCGAGGCCACGTCAGTGCAGCCAGTCGTCATCGTCCTTCTTGCCACCGGGCAGGATCTCGAAACCCCGCTTGCGCTTGAGTTGCTGCAAGCGGAAACGGAACCAGCTCTCCTGTAGCCGCAGCCAGTACTCGCGCAGTCCGCGGTTTTGCAGGCCGCCGCGCAGACTGAAGAAGGTGAAGGCGACCGCCGCCCAGACACCGAGCATGCCGGCGAGATCCCGCGTCGAGAGGAAAGCGAGGAAGGCGAAGAGGATCTCGAGACCGAGAAACCAGCTGGCCCTGATCGGGAGCACGAAGAAGAGATAGATGATCGCATCGCCCGCCAGAGTGGCGAAGGCAGCGATCAAGATAGCCACGAGCATGCGCTCGCCCTGAAGGATCGGGAAGCTGCCGAGGTCCGGTGTGCCCGCCGCCAGGTTCATCATCAGTTGCACGACCGACGCGACCACGCCGCCGACGACGATGGCGGAGATCAACAACCGCCAGAAGCCGCGCTGGCCCAACCGGCGGCGCACGTCACCGGCAAACATGTAGAGGATCAGCAGGGTGATCAGCACCCAGAAGCCCGACTGGCCGCTGCCGACAAAGGCGTAGGTCCCGAGCTGCCAGACGAAGCCGCGCAGCCAGACCTCGGGGGAGAGCAGCAGCATCGCCGGCAACCAGGCCGTAGAGGCGAAGTAGCGCAGGGAGAAGGTCACGAAAACCACTGCGAGCAGAATCCAGACGTCGCGCGGTACCGGAGCGGTCAGACCGCCACCGAGTCCTCCTGGACGCATGGGTTGTCGCGTATACATGGCCGAGTCATCCCTCCTGGTGGGGGGCCTCCGATTCTACCCTCCGATGACTCCCCGCCAACTCCGCGGCGAGGTCGGGGGCCAGGCACCAGGCTAGCCGCCCGCGGGGCCGGATCTGCGCGGCGGGCAGAGTCGGGTCGCCTTCGCGAGCGCGACGCACCGCCGCTGCCTTCCCCGCTCCCGCGGCGAGGAAGACGACCTCGTGCGCGCGGTTCAAGGCGCGGGGCGTGAGGCTCACCCGCTCATGAGGTGGGGTGGGCGCCTCGGTGGCGGCCACCAGCGGTGACCGCCCGTCGCTCGGGATCGGCGGGAAGAGCGAAGCAGTGTGTCCGTCGGCGCCGATGCCGAGCAGCACCAGGTCCCAGTCTCCCGCGCTGAGGGCTCGAGCGACGACCCGCCCGTAGCGAGCAGCAGCAACCTCCGGCGCGACCTCCCCCTCGATCCGGTGGATCTGCGCGGCTTCGATACTGAGCGGCGCCAGCAGGGTAGACGCGGCAGAACCGAAGTTGCTGGCCGTGTCGTCCGGTGGCACCGAGCGCTCGTCGCCCCAGAAGAAGTCGACCTTGGACCAGTCGAGGGTCTCACGGTGCTGCGCTGCCAGCTCGCGGTAGAGCGGCAGCGGAGTGCCTCCGCCGGCCAGCACCCAGCGGGCACGGCCGCTCTCCTCGAGCCCCTGGCGCAACGCATTGATCGTCAGCTCGGTTGCCCGGTCGAGCCACTCACGGTCCGAAGCCGCCAGTAGCAGGCGGTTAGCCTGCATTTCTCACCCCGTTTCGAGCGAACCGGTGGAGATGCCCGTGCCTGCAAGGCGTCGCGACCGAGGGCACCACAGGCTAGTCACCCAGCCAAACCCTCAGCACCCTCCGCCCGCGCTTGGCCAGGGCCCGAGCGTCGCCCAGAGCCTGGGCGTCGATCAGTTCTCGATAGCCGAAGCCCGCCTCCGGCACCTCCAGATCCTCTCCACCCCGATCGATCAGCTGCAGGCAGAAGACGCCCTCGGGTCCGCCCTTGTGCAGCTGCCCGGTAGAGTGGAGAAAGCGCGGGCCGAAGCCGAGAGTCGTCGGCAAGCCCGTGGCGGCAAGATTGCTGCGCAGCATACCGATGCTTGTCAGGACTTCTTCAGCCGGCGGTAGGAACGCCTGCAACGCGATGTAATCTCCGGCTGCTGCGCCCTCGAGCCAGGGCCCCATCGCAGCCTGCAGCGCCACCGGGTCGTCGGCGTCGACCGTCAGTGGATCGTCCGCGCCGGGTCCGGCCCTATCGCCCATTGCCGCCCGGGCGAGCCGTTTCGCCAAGTCCACGTCCGGCTGATCGAACGGCTGAACTCCGAGCACGGCACCGGCTACGGCCGCCGCGATCTCCCAGCGCATCATCTCGGCGCCCACCACCCCGACGTCCGGCCACTGCAACTCGGCGCAGGGATGGCCCGCGGCCACCAGCTGCTCGTCGCCGCTCCATCCCGAAGGCGCCTTGCCGGCGAGGGAGAGCCGTACGAACAATCGATCGGGTCCGTACACAACGCCGTCGGGCTCACCGAAGACGGGAACCAAGCCGGTCCCCCGCTTGCCCGTGCTCTCGGCCAGTAGCTGCTCGATCCAGGGCAGGATGGGCTCCAGCTCGGCGTCGGCGAAGAACGTGAGCTTGTCGCGCCCAGCCAGGACCGCCTCGCCCAGCAACAGTCCCAGATCGACCGCCTCCTCGGGTTGCTCGAGCATCGCCTGAGCCGCCGTCAGAAGTACGCGGGGATCCACTCCGATGAGCGCTGCGGGCACCAGTCCGAACGGCGACAAGGCACTGTAACGCCCGCCGACGTCCGGCGGCGCGAGGAAAAGCCGCCTGAAGCCGCGCTCGCCAGCCAAGCTAGCCAGCGCCGATTCGGGATCGGTGATGGCAACGAACCGCCGGCCGGCGCCAGCGTCCGCCGCCTGATCCCAGAACGTACGCAAGAAGCTCAGAGTTTCGATCGTGGTGCCGGACTTCGAAGCAACCACGTAGAGCGAACTCGCCGGCGGGAAGGCCTCGAGATGGGCCCTGACCAACGCCGGATGGGTGCTGTCGAGAACCGTCAGCCGCGGCCGCCCCGGCTGGCCGCCGAGTAGTCGCTCGAAAACCTCGGGGGCGAGACTGGAGCCGCCCATTCCCATCACGACGACGTCGCGCACCCCTTCGGTGGCGATCTCTGTCGCGAACTCGCGCAGGGCCGGAGCCTCTTGCTCCATCGTCTTCGGCAACTGCAGCCATCCAAGCCTCGTGGCGGCCTCCTCCGGCGAGCGCCATAGCGAGGCGTCGCCGTCCACGAGGCGCTCGGCGAGCCGCTGCCGTTCGGCCAGCTCCCGCCGGTGCTTCAAGGCTCCGGCCAGGCTGGCCGGCAGCACCCGCCAGGCCGCGCCAGCGGTCATGCCGCGAGCAAAGCGTCGCGCTTGACGGTGAGCGTCCCGAGCAAGGAATCGAACGGCTGCACGAACTTGTCGACTCCCTCGCTTTGCAGCTCCTCGGTCAGGACTCCGAGGTCGAACCCGAGATCGGCGAAGGAGGCCAGCCGCTGATTGGCAGTATCGAGCTCTTCGAGCAGACTGGAGCGACCCTCGCCGTGGTCCCGGAAGGCTTCCAGGGTCTTGGGCGGGATGGTGTTGACCGTGTTCGGTCCGATGAGCTCCTCGACGTAGAAGACGTCACGGTAGGCCGGGTTCTTGGTACTCGTGCTGGCCCAGAGCACGCGCTGGGGACGAGCGCCCCGTGCTTCCAGGTCGGAAAAAAGGTCACCCTCGAAGATCTCCCGATACCGCGCGTAGGTCGCCTTCGAATTGGCGATTCCGATCGAGCCCTTGAGTAAGAGGGCCGCCTCTGAACCGTTTGCCTCGAGTAGCGGATCGATCTTGGTGTCGACTCGGCTAACGAAGAACGAGGCGACCGAGGCGACTCGCGCCGGGTCCTTGGCACGCGCTAGGCCCCGCAGGTACGCCTGCGCCACGGCTTCGTAGTGCGCCAGCGAGAACATCAGTGTGATGTTGACGTTGACCCCCGCCGCCAGCAGGTACTCGATCGCTGGAATGCCCTCGGGCGTCGCCGGAACCTTGATGAGCACGTTGGGCCGGCCGACCTCCGCGAACAGACGCCGCCCCTCGCTCACGGTCGCACGCCGGTCGTGGGCGAGCGGGGGCGGCAGCTCGATGGACGCGTAGCCGTCCGCGCCGTCCGTGCGGTCGTACACGCCGCGCAGGATGTCGGCCGCGTCTTGGATGTCCTTGACGGCCAGGGCCTCGAAGACTTGGGCGGGCGGTCTTCCGGCCCGGCTCAGCTCCAAGAGGGCCTCGTCGTAGTCGGTGCTGCCGGAGATCGCCTTCTCGAAGATGGTGGGGTTCGACGTCAGACCGGTGATGCCCTGGCGGACGAGCGCACCCAGCTCGCCGGTTATCAGCATGCTCCTGCGGATGTAGTCGATCCACACCGACTGCCCGAGCGCTTGGATGCGGGAGACCGTGTTGTTGTCCATGGGGCCCTCCTACTTGTGCTTCGCGCCTACTGCCTAGCGCGCAGCGGAGATCTACGCCGACTTCGATCGCCTTGATCTTCTCCACGCGCCGCACGTGGCGCTCTTCGCCCGAGAACACTGCGCC
>JAPUJD010000071.1 GCA_027296385.1 Acidobacteriota bacterium
GGTTTCCGCCGGCTCGGGCTCGATGGCCGGGGGTTCGGGCAGCGGCTCGGGCGCGGGCTGCGGCGCCGGCGGCTCCTGCACAGGCTCCGGCTCGACCGGTGGAGGCGTCGGGCCCGGAGCGGGGGAGGGCTCCGTCACCGGCGGCTGTGGAGCTGGCTCTGGGGCTGCCACCGGCGCTTCGGGCTCCGGCTGCGCCATCTGGGGCGCCGGCTTCGCGGGGGCCGTGATCTTGGGCGCCGGCGTCTCTGGGGCCGGCACCTCGGGGACCAACGCTTCGGGAGCCGGGGCGACCGGCTCCGGGGCTTTGACCTCCCTAATCGGTGCTACCACCGTCGGCTCGGCGATCTGTGGAACCTTGTCGAGTTCCGCCTCAGGGGCCTTTGGCTCCGCCGCGGGTCGTGGTTCCGGCGTCCTCACCGGCTCCACCACTTGTGGCTGTGGGCGCGCGGCGAGCCGCAGCGGGGGTGATGGCGTGCCGCCCTTGGCCCTCAGCAGCTTGACCTGGATCGGCGTGGACTGCGTGGAGGAGGCCTGGAGGAACGAGGCGGTGATCTGCGGCTTCCCTCTGGAGTCGAGCTGGACGACGGCGACGAAGGACATGAAGTTCGGGTGCTGCACCTCGACCTGCCAGGTGCCGTTCGCCAGGCCGACGACCAGCGCTCGGCCCTTGGCATCGGTCGCCACCGGCGGCGGGCCGACTTCGCCCGGTCCGCCGCGATACTCGAGCTCGACAACGGCATTGGAGACCGGTCCTTTCTTGCGGCTCGAGACTCGAATCTCGAGCCCCGCCGCCCCCCTCCACGACTGCGCGGCCAGCGAGCCAGCCGCCAAGAACATCGTCGCCCCCAGCAGCAGAGCGCCTCGCTTGCGTCCCCTCATCGTTTTCCTGCCTCCCTGGCTTCCGGGCAGCTTACCCCCGCCGCAGGCCCTCAGCAAGACTGCGCGTCGGGGGCGGATGCGATAGACTGCCCCCGAGTGGGGCGCCAAAGTCGGCCGCGCCACCCAAATCACCACAAGCGAGAAACGTCATGGCGAGCTGGAAGACCCCCTATGTCTGGATGGATGGTGGACTCAAGCCGTTCGAAGAGGCCAACATCAACTTGCTGACCCATACTCTGCACTACGGACTCGGAATCTTCGAAGGCACCCGAGCCTACGAGCAGACGTCCGGCGGCAGCGCTATCTTCCGGCTCGACGACCATCTGCGGCGCCTGAAAGGCTCGGCACTGGCCATCAACATCCAGCTGCCGGACAGCTTCGACGCCATACGCCAGGGCTCTCTCGACTTGGTCGAGGCCAACGGCATCGCCACCTGCTACCTGCGCCACATCGCCTGGATCGGTGACGGCGTGATGGGCCTCAACCCGAAGGACAACCCGATTCGCTTCGCCATTCTCTCCTGGCCCTGGGGCGCCTACCTCGGCAAGGACGGCCTCGAGAACGGCGTGCGCTGCAAGGTGTCGAGCTACGTGCGGCCGTTCCCCAACTCGACCATGACCAAGGCCAAGGTCACCGGCAACTACGTCAACTCGATCCTCGCCAAGCGCGAGGTCGTCGGCATGGGCTACGACGAGGCGATCATGCTCGACACCAACGGCTACCTGGCCGAGTGCAGCGGCGAGAACCTCTTCGTCGTGCGCGACAACATCCTCAGGACGCCGGCGCTCACGAGCGTGCTCGCCGGCATCACCCGCGACACCGTCACCCAGATCGCCCACGACCTCGGCTACGAGGTGCAGCAGACGATCATGACCCGCGACGAGATGTTCTTCGCCGACGAGGTCTTCATGACCGGCACCGCGGCCGAAGTCACTCCCGTGCGTGAGGTCGACGATCGCCCGATCGGCACCGGCACTGCCGGCCCGGTCACCAAGCACATCCAGCAGGTCTACTTCGCCGCCATTCGCGGCGAGCTGCCGCAGTACGCTGATTGGCTCTCGCCCGTCGCGCTCAAAGAGGCCAAGGCCTCGTAGGAGTCCGTCTCGGCCACGGTTTCGCCGGGTGCTGACGGCCCGGTCCGCCCGACACGCTGCGCGTGCCGGGCGCTGTGTTGCTAGGGCCGGCACTTGCCATCGAGATCGTAGGCCTGACCAAGACCCGCCATGCAACCTCCAGCACAGACCCAGGTCAGACCCGGCGAAATCTTCCGAGCCCTCGCTGTCCTAGTCGAAGCCCCAGCGCCCGAACACCAACCCATAGCTGCCACCCTCAACCTCGGTCCAATGCCCACCAAGGCCGACCACACCGACCTCTTCGACTTCCAACTCTTCCCCCAAGCCTCCGTCTATCTAGGCCCCGAAGGCATGCAGGGCGGAGAAGCCCGCGACCGCATCGCCGGCTTCTGGCGCATCCTCGAGCTTGAGGCGCCGCCCGACCCCGACAACCTCACCGTGCTCCTGGCCGCGTACGGCGCCCTCCTCGACCGGGCCGAAGCCGCCCCCGAGCCCCAAGCCGCCAACTGGCGCCACGTCAGCCAGGTCTTCCTCCACGAACACCTCCTCAGTTGGCTGCCGCTCTTCCTGACGAAAGTAGCGGCCGCCGGCGACGAGTTCTACCGCCGCTGGGCGGCGCAGCTGGGGGACATCCTCGCCACCCAGGAACTCGGTGAAGTCAGCGCCGACCTCCCGGCAGCCCTGCGCGAAGCCCCGCCCCTGCCCGATCCGCGCGAGGAAGGCGGCAAGGCCTTCCTCCACGGCCTGCTTGCCCCGGCCCGCACCGGTTTCATCCTCACCCGCGACGACCTCGCCGCCCTAGCGCATCGCTGCGACCTCGGCCGCCGGATCGGCGAGCGGCGCTACGTCCTGGAGAACCTGCTCGGCCAAGACGGCCAGCCGGTGCTGAGAGCCCTGGCCCATCTAGCCGAAGAGGCGAGCGGCCAGATCCTGCCCGCCATGCCGAAGACAACCGCGAACTGGTGGCGCCAGCGGGCAGGTGAGAGCAGCCGGTTGCTGGGAGAGTTGGCGCAAGAGGCGACGTAGCCCCCGCAGCGCTGCCGATCAGCGCCAGAGCGATCACCGCGCTCACCCTCACGAGCATCCGCAGCTTCCGCCGGACGAGTCTCGCCTTCAAGCCTTCAGCTCGGCACTCCCACGCCCCCGGCGAGGGCCTCGCACGCTACATGAGACTCCCGAACACCGTGGAGTCACGGTTCCATTCCAACGCCATCTACAGCCCACCAGTGGCAAGGTAAGGTAGGCGAGATGAACGAACCGCTAGCGCAGCCCGCCGATGACGTCCCCGTACGCTGGGGAAAAGTCATCGATCACGAGAGCTGCATCGGCTGCCACGCCTGCTCGACGGCGTGCAAATCCGAGAACG
>JAPUJD010000072.1 GCA_027296385.1 Acidobacteriota bacterium
GGCATCCGATCTTTTTGTGCTGTGCCTCGAGGCCGAGGGCATCGAATACATCTTCGGTGTGCCCGTTGAGGAGAACGCAGATTTCATGATGTCTCTCGAAGCGAGCGAGAGCATCCGCTTCATCCTCACCCGCCACGAGCAGGGAGCGGCCTTCATGGCCGAGGTGTACGGCCGCTTGACAGGGAACCCGGCGGGCTGCCTGGGAACTCTGGGTCCGGGGGCTACCAACCTGATCACCGGCGTGGCCGACGCCAACATGGATCGCTCTCCGATGCTGGTGCTCACGGGGCAGGGCTCTACCGAGCGCCTGCACAAGGAGAGCCACCAGATCATGGACGTGGTGTCGATGTTCCGACCCGTCACCAAGTGGGCTCACTCAGTCACCCACCCCGACAGCATCCCCGAGATCCTGCGCAAGGCCGTGCGCCTGGCCCGCACGGAGAAACCCGGTGCGTGCCTCATCGAGCTCCCCGAGAACATCGCCAAGATGGACGCCACCACATCTCCCATGCAGCCCATCCGTTTCCGTCGGCCCAGCCCCGACGACAAGATCGTCGACCGGGCCTGGGACTTGTTGCGCTCGGCACGTCGGCCGGTGATTCTGGCCGGCAACGGCTGCATCCGGAAGCGGGCGTCGAAGCAGCTGCGCCGCTTCTGCGCGAAGACCGGTATCGGCGCAGTCTCCACTTTCATGGCCAAGGGCGCGGTCGACATGGACGCCGACTACAGTCTCTTCACGATCGGCCTCCAAGCCAAGGACCTGGTCTCCTGCGTGATCGAGGCCGCCGACCTGGTGCTGACGCTGGGCTACGACATGGTCGAGTATCCGCCCAGGCTGTGGAACCCGGAGGCTGACAAACGCATCCTCCATGCTGACTTCCTTCCGGCCGAGATCGATCGCAACTACCATCCACAGGTGGAGCTGGTGGGTGATCTCGCCCACACGCTCTGGATGTTCAACGAGCGGGTCGACCGCGACGGCTGTCCCGACTGGGAAGTTGGCCAGCAAGCGGCGACGCGACGTGAAATGCTGCTCGACTTCGCCGAGCACGCCGACGACGACACCGACGGCCTCATCCGGCCTCAGAAGGTCTTGTGGGACGTGCGGCAAGCTCTTGGGCCGCGCGACATCTTGCTCTCCGACGTCGGAGCCCACAAGATGTGGATCGCCCGCTACTATCAATGCCGAGAGCCCAACACTTGTCTGGTGCCCAACGGCTTCTGCTCCATGGGCTTCGCTCTGCCCGGCGCCATCGCGGCTCACCTGGTACATCCTGAGCGGCGCATCCTTGCTCTCAGTGGTGACGCCGGCTTCCTGATGAATGTCCAGGAGATGGAGACCGCGAGGCGTCTCGATTCGAACTTCACGGCCATGGTGTGGGAAGACGGAGCCTACGGACTCATCGCCTGGAAGCAGCAGACGGAGTTTGGGCGGCACACCGACCTCTCCTTCGGCAATCCCGACTGGCTCAAACTGGCCGAGGCCTTCGGTTGGAACGGCTTTTACTGCACCCGCAGCCGGGACTTGAGCGCGGTGCTGGAAGAAAGCTTCGAGACCGACGGACCCTCCCTGGTGGTGGTGCCCATCGATTACCGGGAGAATCAGCTTCTGACCGAACGACTGGGCAACATCGCCTGCCCGATCTGAAGCACGCGGTCCCTGTGGCCCAGGGCACGGTGTGCGGCGCACGGAAAGGAACAACATGCTGGCACCGACCTACCCCTTCTATCTCGCGAACAAGCCCGAACAACCCAACACCGACCTCGAGGTCCGCGACAAGTACAGCGGCGAGGTAGTAACACGGGTCGCCATGGCCGGCGAGGCCGACATCGACCGCGCCATCGCCAAGACGGTCGAGGCCGCGCTACCGATGCGAGAGATGAAGGCCTACGAGCGTCAGGCCGTGCTGCAGCACTGCGTCGGCCGCTTCACCGAGCGCTCCGAGGAGCTCGCCCAAGCCCTCTGCATCGAGGCGGGCAAGCCGATCAAAGACAGCCGCGGCGAAGTCTCGCGCTTGATCGACACGTTCCGCATAGCCAGCGAGGAGTCCGTACGAATCTACGGTGAGGTCCTGCCGATGGACATCAGCGCCCGCGGCGCCGGCTACACGGGCATGTGGAAACGCCTTCCGATCGGCCCCTGCTCCTTTATCTCGCCGTTCAACTTCCCCTTGAACCTGGCGGCCCACAAGGTGGCTCCGGCGATCGCCGCCGGCTGCCCGTTCGTGCTCAAGCCCGCCAGTCTCACTCCAGTCGGAGCTCTCATGATCGGCGAGGCCCTGGCCGAGACCGATCTCCCTGGGGGCGCCTTTTCCATCTTGCCCTGCCGGCGGGATGGGGCGCGACTCTTTACCGAGGACGACCGATTCAAGCTCCTGAGCTTTACCGGTTCGCCCGAAGTAGGCTGGATGCTCAAGGCCAAGGCGGGCAAGAAAAAGGTCGTGCTGGAGCTGGGCGGCAATGCCGCCTGCATCGTGGACGAGGACATCCGGGGAGAGTTCCTCGACGATGCAGTCGCGCGCATGATCACGGGAGCGTTCTACCAGAGTGGCCAGAGCTGTATCGGGGTCCAGCGCGTGCTCGTGCACGAGAGCCTCTACGAAGACTTCAAGGAGCGATTCGTCGAGGCCACACGAGAGCTGAAGATGGGCGATCCCGGCGACGAAGAGACCTTCATCGGACCCATGATCTCGCAGAAGGAGGCAACTCGGCTCCACGGCTGGATCGAGGACGCGGTGGCGGCGGGAGCCACCCTTCTTTGCGGCGGACACCGAGACGGTGCCATGCTCGAGGCCACCCTGCTCGAAGGAGTCGACTCCGGCCTCGAGATTTCCTGCAAGGAGGCCTTCGGTCCCGTAGCCCTCCTCAAGCCCTTCTCCACTTTCGACCAGGCGCTCGCCGAGGTCAACGACTCGATCTTCGGACTGCAGACCGGTATTTTCACCCGGGATCTCTACAAGGCGCAGAAGGCATGGGACGTGCTCGAGGTCGGCGGCGTGATCATCGGCGACGTCCCCAACTGGCGCGTCGACCACATGCCCTACGGCGGGGTCAAGGAGAGCGGCCTGGGCCGGGAAGGGATCCGTTGGGCCATCGAGGACATGACCGAAGTCCGTTTGCTGGTTGTCCGCACACCATGAGAGCTCGACTTGTGATCGCCGCCGCCTCTGTGCCCTGCCTCGCCGCCCTGGCGGCCAATCCCGTCATGAGCCAGGTGCCGGACGAGTTCACCAACCTCGAGCTGCTCGACCGGGAGATCTCGCGCGGCGAGCTGGTGGCCACGATGCGGGACTGGGCGACGGGGCTTGGGGTGCGGTGCAACCACTGCCACGTCGGACCAGACAATCTCGTCGGTATGGATTTCGCCAGCGACGAGAAAGCGACCAAGAGAACGGCGCGCCGGATGCTCGAGATGGCACGGTCGATCAACGGCGACCTGCTGGCGAACCTCCCGGTCGTCGAGGAGGGGCAAACGCACCAGGCGGTCTCGTGCTACACCTGCCACCGCGGCCTGGCCAAGCCGCCGCGCAACATCGTCATCGAGCTCGCCGGCACGGCGGCCAGCGAGGGCATC
>JAPUJD010000073.1 GCA_027296385.1 Acidobacteriota bacterium
CTACGCGACTCGGGTGGGGAGACAGTTCTACGAATCGACGATGCCCAGGCTGGTGCAAAAGTTGGAGCGGCTGAACGATCTACTGGCGCGGCTCGTCGAACAGCAGCAAACCAAGGACGGCGAGTAGCCATGCCTTACCTAAGCCCTACGACCCTGACCACCGCCGAGCAGAAGCTGATCCTGCGCGTCACGTCGAAGCATCAGCGCGACCACCTGATCATCTCGCTGGCCCTCGGCACCGGCCTCCGTCTCGGCGAGATCGTCGGGCGTGTCCTTACGGTGAGCGTGCATGAATCGTCGACCGGTCCCGTCGTACCATGATGAGTCTGAAAGAACTCGAGAGGAGGGCTCATGTTACGACGACGGCGCGCAACGCTACCGGCAAACGTTAAGGCGGTCGGTAATCGGATCGAGAAATGGCGCAGGACTCGAAAGAAGCGCTCACCGATGCCGGAGCCGTTGTGGCGGGAGGCGGCCGTGCTTGCGCGGTGTCACGGTGTCTACCGAATCTCGCAGGTAATGAGGGTCAGGTACGAGACGCTCAGGCGCTGGACTGCGAAGACCGGGCCGTTTGAGGGGAAGAAGCAGTGCGATACGGCCGGATTCGTCGAGGTGGCGCTGCCGAGGGCGTCGGCCAAGGAGGCGGGTCCTGAGGTTGAGCTGGCGGACGTCGATGGATCGAAGCTGACGATTCGCCTACCGGCGCACAGCACGGTGGACGTCTCGGGGCTGGCGAGCGCCTGGTGGAGCCGCCGCCGATGATCCAGATCACGCCGCAGATGCGTGTGCTGGTAGCGATCGAGCCGGCTGACTTTCGGCGCGGGATCGACGGACTGGCGCGGGTCTGCCACGAGTCACTTTTGGCTGATCCGATGTCAGGGACGGTCTACGTGTTCCGCAATCGGCGGCGCACAGCGATCAAGCTACTTGTTTACGACGGCCAGGGCTTCTGGCTCTGCCACAAGCGACTGTCGAGCGGCCGGTTTCGCTGGTGGCCTTCTGACAGCGGCAGTGGCGCGACGGTTCTCTTGGCGCACGAGCTTCAGGTGCTCCTGTTCGGCGGCGACCCGAGTGCTACGAAGGCCGCACCGGTGTGGCGTCGCGTGGCGTAGGCGAGCGTACGGGCGCAAAAAGCACTTGCGTTCCATTAGCGGATCTGTTATCACGGTCGACATGGACACCGTGCTGAGCTACCGCGGTCGCGTGGTCACCGAGGGCGACGTCGAGTTCATCGGCGAGCTGATCGCCGCACACCCCGGCGACAGCCGTCGCGGGTTGTCGAGGAAGCTCTGCGAGGCGTGGGGCTGGAAACAGCAAAACGGCTCACTCAAGGACATGGTGTGTCGCTCGCTGATGCTCGCGCTTCATCGCGGTGGACATATCGAGCTGCCGCCGACCCGCTGGAATCCGCCCAATAATGTGATCCGGCGCCTCAAACCGCCGCCGGTTGCGGTCGAGTGCAGCCCGGTGCGTGGCACGTTGGCCGATCTCGGGCCGCTGGAATTACGGCAGGTCCGGCATGCCGGTTCTGAGGAGGCGCAGTTCGACTCGCTGATCGAGAGCCATCACTACCTGGGTCATGTGCAGCCGGTGGGCGAGCATCTGAAATTCATCATCTACGCCCAGGGGCGGCCGGTGGCCTGCTTTTTGTGGTCATCGTCGTCGCTGCGTCTTTTGCCGCGCGACCGGTTCATCGGCTGGTCGCCCCAGGCGCAGCGGCGCAACATCCGGTTTATCGCCTACAACAGCCGGTTTTTGATCCTACCCTGGGTCGAGGTCCGGTATTTGGCCTCACACGTGCTTGCCCGCATGACGCGAGAGTTGTCTGTGCATTGGGAGCGAGTCTACGGTCACCCGGTTTACTTCGCCGAGACCTACGTCGATCGCGAGCGTTTCGCGGGCATCTGTTACCGCGCCGCGAACTGGGTTCATCTCGGCCGCACGACGGGGCGCGGCAAGGATTCGCCGACGTGGCGGCCCACACGTTCCAAAAAGGATGTGCTCGGTCTCGCGCTGACGAAGCGCTTTCGCGAGCAGCTCGGGAGGGAGAGATGAAACGGGTCCAGCGCGAAGACATCGAGCGAGAGATCCAAGAGCTGGAAGAGATCCTCGAGGTGGCGGCGGGGGAATACAGCGAGGAAGATCACGCCAGGCTGTGCGCCATGGTGCGTGCAGTGGGCGAAGTGAAACGAGAGCTGGTCAAGAAGCGTCCGTCGATGAAGCGCGTCAAGCAGCTGGTGCGCGGTTTCAGCCGTTCCGAGTTCGTGCAGATCACCGCTGACCTAAGAGCCCGGACCGCCAAATCACGATGAGCCGTCCACCGGTTGGTCGACTCAATATCGACCTCGACGAGCTACTCGCCATCATCGAGCAGGCGCGTCATCGGCCGCTACGCGATGAGGAGGCGGTAAAACTCTCTGCAGCTATTGAGACGTTGGGCTGGCTTACGGGCGAGCTCGAGGCGCAAAAGACCAGCGCCCGGCGGTTATATCGGATGCTCTTCGGCCCCAGCTCCGAGAAGACGAGCGTTGTTTTCCCACAGCAGGAAGACGATGGGGAAGCCGCCGAGGCGGAGCAGACTGGGGCGCGCGAAACCGACGCGGGCAACGCGGAGGACGCTTCGGAGCACAGCGACGAGGACACGGACAAGGGCAACGACAAGCGCAAGGGGCACGGGCGAAACCCGGCCGCCGCTTACCGTGGCGCTGACAAGATCTGTGTCGACCACGAGTCGCTGAAGCCGGGCGACCTCTGTCCGGCGTGTGGCAAAGGCAAGGTGTACGAGCAACAAAGGCCCAAGCTGCTGGTGCGGGTGACAGGCGGTGCACCGCTCGGA
>JAPUJD010000074.1 GCA_027296385.1 Acidobacteriota bacterium
CAGCCGTCCTCGATCTTGACCAGGGTGCGGGCGTTGCCGAACTCGAGCGGCGCGTACGGTACGTCGATGGCGGTGGATCGCGCGACCGGCCGCAACTCGGGGAAGGCGCCGTGGACGCGGTCGAGCAGATGCTCCTTGTCCGCGTTGGGGACGACGAGATCGACCCCGGCGAGGCCGGCCGCCACCGCGGGGTCGGATTCGACGTAGCAGCCGGTGAGCACGGTGCGCAGCGACGCGTTGGCGCGGCGCCCGCGGCGGGCCGTCTTTCTCGAGTCGCGAGCCGCGGCGACAGTCACCGTGCAGGTGTTGACGACGTGCAGGTCGGCCTGGGCGGCCGAGCTCACCACCTGGTGCCCGGCGCCGGCGAAACGGCGTGCCAGATCCTCCAGCTCGGCCTGGTTCAGCTTGCAACCCAGGTTGGTGAACGCCACGCGCATCGCAGGTCGGGCATCATATCCGCCTTCCCGGGCGTCGAGCGAGCTCCTCACGCGATCGCGTGGATCGGGTACACTCACGCGTTTTCTCGGAGGCTCGATGAGCGCGTCACCCGAATCACCACAGCGTACGTTGTGGACCGACATCAAGGCCGCTGTCGTCGGCTCGCAGCAGGACTTTACGTCCGGCAGCATTGGCCGAGCGGTGCTCGTGCTCTCGATCCCGATGATGCTCGAGATGATCGGCCAGTCGATTTTCGGCATCGTCGACATTCTCTTCGTCGGCCGCCTCGGCGAGGCGGCCTTGGCCGCCGTCGGGCTGACCGAGTCGCTGCTCTACGTGGTGTTCGTCGCCCGGAGGATTGGCGAGGGGAAGCCGGAGCAGGCGGCGCAGGGTGCTTTCCAATCGCTGATTCTCGGTCTGGTCGTTTCGTTGCCCTTCGCTCTGCTGGGCGTCGCCCTCGCGCCGCAGCTCCTGGGTCTGCTCGGTGCCCAGCCGGAGACGGTGGCGGTCGGCTCGAGCTACACCGCGATTGTGCTCGGCGGCAGCTCGACGGTGTTCTTTCTCTTCCTGATCAATGCGATCTTCCGCGGTGCGGGAGACGCCACCCTGGCGATGCGGGCGCTGTGGCTGGCCAACGGCCTCAACATCATCCTCGATCCGATCCTGATCTTCGGCTGGGGCCCGATTCCCGCCATGGGCGTCACCGGCGCCGGGGTCGCCACGACCGTGGCCCGGGCGATCGGCGTGCTCTACCAATTGCACCTTCTCTCGCGTGGTGTCGGGCGGGTCCACATCTCGCGCCGAGCGATGACCCTCAGTCGGAGCGTCGGACGGCGCCTGCTCAGGGTCGCCGGGCCGGGCATGCTGCAGTTCCTCGTCGGCACCTGCAGCTGGCTGGTGGTGGTGCGCCTCGTCGCCCTCTTCGGCAACGCCGCAGTCGCGGGCTACACCATTGCCGTACGGATCCTCGTCTTCGCACTGATGCCGTCCTGGGGCATGGCCAACGCCGCCGCCACTCTTGTGGGCCAGAACCTCGGGGCGGGCAAGCCGGAGCGCGCCGAGCGCTCGGTGTGGATCGCTGCGGGTGCCAACATGATCTTTCTCGGTGCCGTCGGGGTGCTCCTCGTGATCTTCGCCCGTCCTCTCGTCGAGCCGTTCACGTCTTCCGCCGAGGCGGTGCGCTTCGGCGCCGACTGTGTGCGCATCGTGAGCTACAGCTACCTTTTCTTCGCCGTTGGCATGGTCGCCGTGCAGGCGTTCAACGGCGCCGGCGACACGGCGACGCCGACCTGGATCAACCTCTTGTGCTATTGGATCTTCGAGCTGCCGTTGGCATACGTGCTGGCGCGCCACCTGGACTGGGGTGCCCACGGCGTCTTCTGGGCCATCACGGCGGCCCAGGGTGCCATCGCGCTGGTCGGCGTACTGGCCTTCCGGCGCGGCGGCTGGAAACACAGCACCGTCTAGGCCGGCTCCGCCGGTGGCGTCGGAGAAGCTACACTAGGGATCCTCATGGCCAGGAAGATGTACTCCAAGGTTGTTTGGGCCGGGTTTTCCAAGACGCCAGCCACGCGGCACGTCGCCAAGATCGGCCGCAACGAGCGCTGCCCGTGCGGTAGTGGCAGGAAGTACAAAGACTGCCACGAGAAGGCCGGCTCGGCCTTCCTCGAGAAGCTTGCGCGCCAGGCCGACAAGGTCCACCTGCGAGAGGTGCGAGCCCACCTCAAGGCCAGGGGCGTGCCCTGGTACAGGCGGTTCTTCGTCCGCCTCTAGCTCGCACTACCTTCTATTCTTCGTCGCCGCCGCCGATCATCGGCACGAAGCGGACCGGTACGATGTTCTTGCGCAGCATGCCGCCCGGGGTCTTGGTCAACAGCTCGAGGTCCTGGATTGCGTCGGCGCCGACCGGCACGACCATCCGGCCACCGACTCTCAGCTGCTCGACGAGCGCCGAGGGGATCTCCGGGGGCGAGGCGGTGACGATGATGGCGTCGAACGGTGCTTGCTCGGGCCAGCCGCGGTAGCCGTTGCCGACGCGCACGTGCACGTTGTCGTAACCCAACTCGGCGAGCAGCTCCCGGGCCTGGCGGCCGAGCTCTTGGCGGATCTCGATAGTGTAGACCTCGGCCGCCAGCTCGGCGAGCACCGCCGCCTGGTAACCGGAGCCGGTCCCGATCTCGAGGACCTTCTCACTGCCGTCGAGCTCGAGCAGCGCGGTCATCAGCGCCACGATGTAAGGCTGCGAGATCGTCTGACCCTGGCCGATGGGCAAGGGGTGGTCGACGTAGGCGTCGGCGCGCATGGCCTCCGGGACGAAGAGGTGCCGCGGCACGTGCTCCATCGCCTCGAGCACGCCCTCGTTGCCGACGCCTCGGCGCTGGATCTGCAGCTCGACCATCTGCTGGCGGAGAGAATCGAACTGACTGTCAGACACTTGCGGCTCCAGGCCCCACACGGGCGCGACCACCAGCGAGGCTATCAGGGCGATGGCAGCCAGTGCCGCACGGGACACCAGGAGAGTGGCGACGGTCTGGAGATCGTCCCCTGAGGGGGACGAGAGGACTGTTCGGTCGCACCGGTCGATGTCCCTCGAAGCCTGTCGCTGGCTGCCTCTCATGCTCACGTCAGAGTCACCGTCCTTCATTCTGCCACTCTAGACGAGCAATTACCGAGCCAGGAGCGGCAGACGCACCATCAGCCGTCCGCCTTGGTCGCTCGCGGCCGGCGCCCAATCAGCTCCGGAGCCTCGAGCTTCCGGCGTGTTCCCTCGGCCAGCTTCAGCTCTTCGAGCTTGCCCGCCATCGGCATGAGACGGCGGTCGAAGGAGCCGACGGCTCGATCGTAGGCGTCGAGCGCGGTGGTCAGTCCCTTGCCGACGCCAGCCAGCTCCTCGCCGAACTTGGCGGCGCGCTCGTAGAGCTCGCGCGCGGCCTCGGCGATGGCCTCGGCGTTCTCGGCCATCGAGCGCTGCTGCCAGTAGATGGCGATGGTGCGCAGCAGCGCGACGAGCGTAGTCGGCGTCGCCAGGAGAATCTTGGACCGCATGGCATCGACCTGCAGGTCGGGATCGCTCTGTAGGGCGGAGCCGAGGAAGGCGTCGGCGGGCAGGAAGAGGATCACGAACTCCGTATCGTCATCGAGTGCAGCAGCATAGTCGCGTTGGGCGAGCCGCCGCACGTGCCCGCGCAGGACCTTGGCGTGTCGAGCGAGAGCTGCTTTACGCCCCGCGTCGTCGGTGGCGTTCGAGGCTTCGAGGAAAGCCGCCAACGGAGCCTTGGCGTCGACCGCGATCCGCCGATCTCCGGGAAGGTTGACCACCATGTCAGGCCGGACTCCATCGCCGATCGTGAGTTGTTCCTGAAAGTCGCAGTGAGCTGTCATGCCCGCGATCTCGACGACACGCCGCAGCGCCAGCTCTCCCCAGCGGCCGCCGATCTCGGTGCCGCGCAGGGCCGACGCCAGCGAGGTGGTCTCGTCGCGCAGCGTCGACGTGCTCTGGACCAGCCGCTCGATCTGTTCACCAAGGCGCGAGTAGTCGGCGACGCGGGAGCGCTCGAGCTCCCCGGTTTTGCGATCGAGCCGGGCGAGCGTCTCACGCAGCGGTGCGACCAGGCCTTCGACCGCTTGCCGCCGCTCTTCGAGATCGGCCGTCGCTTGGGCTCGGGCGGTCCCGAGGCGTTGTTCGGCGAGGGTCAGGAACTGCTCCGAGGTGCCCTTCAATGCCTCAGCCGCCAGTGAGCGGAAAGAGTCCTCGAGCTCCTTGCGCGAGGATTCTACGAACCGCTTCTGTTCGGCCAGGAGGTCGCGGGTGTTGGTGACCCGCTCACGCTCCACGGCGAGCTCGCGGTCGAGCTCGGCGAGTCGCGCCTCGGTCTGCCGGAGCTCGGCCTCGATGTGGGTGCGCTGGCCGCGCTCGGCGCTGGCGGTGGCTTCGGCAGTAAAGAGGCGGTGGGTGCTCTCCAACAGGCTGCGGGCGCTGCGTCGGCCGAGGCTAAGGTGAGTCATTCCCCAACCGGCCAGCGCCCCGACCAGCAGGGTGCCGAGGGGTAGCCACAGATCCTGTTGGAGCATCGGAAGGGATAGTAACCCGGCCCACTCAGAGCTCGAGAACTTCGAGGGATTCTAGCACCCTCTCCGCTCTCTCTCGTAGAGGACGATCCGTCAGTGTCGGCGCTCGGCTTCGGTTCACTTCCCTCCTGTTCCTTTGGTACGCTCCGACCCCTGCCACAAGAGCAGGGGGTTCGAGCTCGGGTCTCGCTCGACAGAATCCACCCTGGCCTCAACCTTGTGGCCCACCGAGAAAAGGACCGGGTAGTCAATGTCTTCCACACGCTTCGGCGCCGATGAATGGGCTCTGATCCTGGGCGGTTCCAGTGGCTTTGGGCTGGCCACCGCCCACAAGCTCGCCGAGAACGGCCTCGACCTGTGCATCGTGCACCGCGATCGCCGTGGAGCGATGCGCAGGATCGAGCCGGAATTCGAGCGCATCCGCCAGCGGGGCGTGTCGCTGCTGACCTTCAACCGGGACGCCCTCGACGCAGCCGTTCGGAGCGAGATCCTCGATGCTCTTGCCGCTGCTCTCGCGCCGCAGGGCAGGGTGCGCCTTCTCCTTCACTCCATCGCCTTCGGCAACCTCAAGCTGATCGGACCCGAAGCGCCGGCCAACGAAGGGGCTCGCGCCCGGCTCGCGGAGGCGCTGGGCGTCGAGGAGAGTGCCCTCGGAGAGGCCGCCGACCGCTTGTTCGAGGAGGGATGCGACGCCCTTCAGGGTCTGACCACCGCGCCGCAATACGCGCCGGACCTCTTCCTGGAGGAAGAGGACATGGCTCGCACCGTGCACGCCATGGGCACGAGCCTGCTCGGCTGGACGCAGGAGCTCTTGAAGCGGGGCCTCTTTGCTTCCGATGCCCGGGTGCTCGGCCTCACCAGCGAAGGCAACGCGGTCGCCTGGAAAGGCTACGCTGCCGTGGCGGCGGCCAAGGTCGCGCTCGAATCGGTCTCCCGCTCTATCGCGGTGGAGATGGCTGCCTTCGGAATTCGCTCGA
>JAPUJD010000075.1 GCA_027296385.1 Acidobacteriota bacterium
AGATCCTCGTCGCCGTCGCGATCGAAATCTGCCACCGCCAAGCCCATGCTCGCCTCGGGAGCCCCGTTCTCGTTCACCGCGCAGCCCGCCAGCAGGGCGTCTTCGGCGAACGTACCGTCACCCTGGTTGAGCCACAGGTAATTCGGCATCAGGTCGTTGGCAACGTACAGGTCGGGCCAGCCGTCACCGTTGAAGTCGGAGCTGACGACGCCGAGCGCGCTACCCGACCGGTCGATGAAGCCCGCGATACCGGTCACGTCCTCGAAGGTGCCGTCTCCGAGGTTGCGCCACAGCCGGTCGGTCTCGGGCTGGAAACTGGCGGGGCCGCAGTACTCGATCGCGCCGGCGGCGTTGAGGCAGGGTCGGTGCTGCGCGATCCGGTACTCGACGTAGTTGGCGCCGAACAGATCGAGATCACCGTCGAGGTCGTAGTCGAAGAACGTAGCGCTGGTCGACCAGCGGGGCTCGGCCAGGGTCGCCGTCGTGGCGTCGATGAAAGTGCCGTCGCCGCGATTCAGCCACAGCCTGTTGGGGCCGAAGTTGGTCACGTACAAATCGATCCGACCGTCGCCGTTCACGTCGCCGGTCGCTACGCCCATGCCGTATCCAGTGCTGTCGAGGCCGCTGGCGGCCGAGACGTCGACGAAGCGCAAGGACGGGTCCTGCCCGGGCGCCGAGTCGTTGCGCCACAGCATGTCCGCCGGCAGCGTCGCCGGATCGGCCGCCGGATCGAGAGATCCGCCCTGCACGATGAACGCATCGAGGTCGCCGTCGTTGTCGTAGTCGAAGAGCGCTGCGCCGGGGCCCACCACCTCGCTGAAATAGCGCTCACCGGTCATCCCGTTATCGTGCTCGAAAGCGAGTCCGACCTCGGCGCTGATGTCGACGAAGGGTGGCTGGTCCCCCGGCGGCGAGCAGGCCAAGAGCCACGACGCCGCGAGCGCCACGACGCAGCGGGACGATCCTCGAGTAACGACCACCGCGCGATTGTAGGCCAACTGAGACAGGGGGAGGCGACGGTAACTACGGCCGAGGCAATAGGTCCTCATAGGGCGGTAGACTCGCAGATCCGATGTGCGGTCGCTACACCGTCTCGAATCCTGGCGAGATCCTGCCTGAGCTGCTCGGCGGCGAGGAGTCTCCGGCGGTGGCCGCGCGCTACAACGTGGCGCCGACCCAGGAGGCCCCGGTGGTGGTCGCCGGCGAGGACGGCTCGCGGCGCCTGGTGATGATGCGCTGGGGGTTGGTGCCCTATTGGGCGGAGGATCCCGAAATCGGCCATCGGATGATCAACGCCCGGTCCGAGACCGCTGCCGAGAAACCGGCCTTTCGCGACAGCTTCGAGCGGCGTCGGTGCGTCGTGGCGGCCGACGGCTTCTACGAATGGCAAAAGGTGCCGGGCGGCAAGCAGCCCTACCTGATGCGTCTCCAGGGTGGAGCGCCCTTTGGTTTCGCCGGTCTGTGGGATCGGTGGCACGGCCCCCGCGGGCGGGTGCTCGAGACCTTCACCATCCTGACGACGACTCCGAACGAGATCGTGGCGCCGATTCACGACCGCATGCCGGTCATCCTGGGGCGCCGGGCGCGGGCCGAGTGGCTGCGACGCGATGCCGCGGTACAGGAGCTGGCCGCGGTGCTCGCGCCCTATCCGGCGGCAAAGATGGAGAGCGTTGCCGTCAGCGACTACGTGAGCAATCCCGTCCACGACTCGCTGAAGTGTCTGCAGCCGGTACTCCTGCCCCGTCAGGGGTCGTTGTTCTAGCTGGCTCCAGCACCAAGTAGCGTCCGGTCTCCGTGTTGGGCGGCCTGGTCTTCCCGTGCCGGTTCGTCGAGAGAGCAGCTACGCCATCTTACGCAGAGGCCTTCTGCCGCCGGCTGTTAGGCTCGTTCTTGATGAAGGCTTGGGCAGGGGCAACGGGCGGAATCCTCCTCATGAGTTGGATGCTCGCCGCCTGCACCGGTGCTCCCGGCGAGGGCGACGGCTTTCGCTTGCGGCCGACGCGCGGCTACATCCTCGTCTCGCTCGACACGCTGCGGGCCGATCGCTTGGGTGGCTACGGCCACGATCGACCGACGAGTCCGTTCTTCGATCGCTTGGCCGAGCGCGGCACTCTTTTCGAGCACGCCCTCGCGCCCTATCCGGCGACCCTGGTCTCCCACATGTCGCTGTTCACCGGCCTGTACCCGCCGCAGCACGGTGTGTACCCGCCGGCGGTCGTCCTGCCAGAGAGGATCCCGACCCTTCCCCAACGCTTCCAGGGCGGTGGTTTTCGCACCCAGGCGCACACCGAGGGCGGCTTCGTCGGCTGGGGTTTCGGTTTCGAGCGTGGCTTCGAGATCTACGACGACATTGACTACAGCGCCGACACCGACATCGAAAGCACCTTCGAGCGCGGTCTCGATTTCCTCCGCTCCATGGAGGCGGAGGAACGTTACTTCCTGTTTCTCCACACCTACTCGGTCCACGATCCTTACGACCCGCCGTCGCGCTATCTCGAGCAGTTCGGCGAGGGCGAGCCCCACCCGGATTCCCGCGGCGTGCGCCTGCGCGCCTTCAACCACCAGCGGGCGATGATCCCGGCGGCGGAGGTCGAGCGCTTTGAGCACCGATATGAAGCCTCGATTCGCTACGTCGATAGCGTGCTGGAGAGTTTCGTCGCCGCGCTCGAGGGCCTTGGCCTGCTGGCCGACACGACGCTCGTCATCACCTCCGACCATGGCGAGGAGTTCCTCGAGCATGGCAAGCTCGGGCACACCCAGCTGTTCCCGGAGAGTCTCGAGGTGCCGCTGCTGATCCTCCACCCGGATCTGACGGGAGGTCGACGGGTGGCGGACCAGGTCAGCCTGGTCGACGTCGCACCGACGCTGGTCGAGCTCGCTGGGCTGCCGGAGCTCGAGGGCATTCCGGGTCGCAGCCTGGTGCCGTATTTGCACGATCCGCTCCTGCGGCAGAACCGCCTCAGCTACGCCGAGATCGAGGAGGTGCCCTACCTGCGTAGTCTTTTCGGCGAAGTCGACGGCAGGCGCTATCAGCTGCTGGTGGACCAGATCAAGGCTGATACCGGGGGTGCTTGGGTGCAGGACTCCGCCGCGCTGGACTTCTTCGGCTCGCCGCTGGAGATGAGAAGTCGCAGCTATCACGAGGCTCGGCGAGTGACGGTGAGGGTAGACGGCGAGGTCGTGGATACTCTGGAAGTGACCCCGCAGTGGCGCACCTTCGTCATCGATCTCCCCGGGGATGGACTGCAAAGGATCGAGCTTGAGTCCGACGGGTGCGTGAGACCCAGCAGTATCGACGAGAGCGGAGATACTCGCTGCCTGGGCTTCATCGTCCAGGGCCCGCCTCTGGCCACGGCGAGGCTCTTCGATCTGGTGCAGGATCCGGGCGCCAGCCGTGACGTGTCGCGTTCGCGTCCGCTGGTCGTGCGACGGATGATGCGGGAGCTCGAGGCCAGGCAGTGGGCCGCCGTGGGCGGGGTGAAGACCCGCGAGTTGTCGGCCGAGGACAAGCGTCGCCTACGGGCTCTGGGCTATCTGGACTAGCCTGCATTTGCGGGCTAGTCGTAGATACCGTCGGCGAACCAGCTCTGGCTGCGGCGGTCACGGTAGATACGGTAGATCCCGCCATCGCTCAGCTCCACGTCCCAGTAGCTGCGATCGACCGGCTCGTCGGTCCACCAGTTCTCCTCCAGCGCCCAGGGTCCGGAGGCGACGCGCACCGTGCCCTCGATCCGTGGCCGCCGTCGCGAGTCCTCGGTGACCGGCACTTCGATGCGGCGTGGTCGGGAGTCCATGATCACCTCGATGGGGATCGGTGGTCGCAGGACGCGAACCGCCAGCAAGCCGTAGCCCTGTGGCTCGGGCTCGCGGACTTCCGGTGGCGGTGGTGGCGCGAAGGGTTGCAGGCTGAAGCCCTCGGGGCGGTGGCCGGAGCTCGGTTGGGGGGAGCCGAAGCCCTCGGGACCGAGCAGAGTGAAGAGTCGGGCGAGCGTCGTCGCCAGGCGGTCCGGCGACAGAGCCGCCGGACCGAAGAGAGAGAGTTGGGTCTCGCGCGGCCGGTCGGGGTAGCCACGCAGAGTAAAGCCCGTGACCGGGGCTCCCGGTGGGTGCGCCTCGAGGTCGAGCTTGACCAGTGTGAGCAGCGTCTTGACGTCACGGGTCGGGGTCGGCAGCTCGATGCTGCGCTCGTAAGTGCCAGTCGGCTCGAGGTGCAGCGAGGTTTCGAGGCGTAGGCAGGAGAGTCCGCGCTGCGCCATGCGATCGATCATGCGCCCGAGAGCGGCTCGGGCAACGAACAGGAAGGGCTCGAGCGAGGTCAAGGGCCACTCCAGCTCCATGCCCTCGTCGAAGGTCGGCGGCGGGCAGTGGGGGATTAGCGGAT
>JAPUJD010000076.1 GCA_027296385.1 Acidobacteriota bacterium
CTGAGCCTTTGAGCCGGTCTAGGCATCGTGTTCCCTCCTGTGAACTCTGGACACCTACACGGGCACCATCATACACGGTTCTAGGCGTGGAGAGACGAGTCTAGACGAGGCTCCAAGGAGCGGGCTCAGACCCTCCAAGGAGGGCCGCAAACCCCGCAGACCATTCAGTTAGAGCCTGATTCTTCAGTTGGTACTTTGGAGAAAAGAATGGAGCGGGAGACGGGAGTCGAACCCGCGACTAACCGCATTCATCGCCGCCACTCGCCAGTCCTCTCCTCTGGGGGCCTCAGTCGCCGCTCCAGGTGAAAACGCCGGAACCGGCCGTCGGCGTCACGACGAAGGCCGCCGGCTCAATGCCCCGTGGTTGGTAGAAATCGATTCGCCAGCGCTCCAGCAGATCGTCCACCGCCTCCTGCCTCGTCAGCGCCATGATACAGCCCCCCAACCCTGCGGCCGCGAGCTGCGCGCCGACCACGCCCCTCGTCGTGATGGCAACGTCGACGAGTCGATCTATCGCCTCGGTGCTGCAGGCGTAGCGGCCGGACTGACGCCGTAGCGGCACCCGACGACGCCGCAGCCGCTCGAGCTCGCGGTCGCCGTCACGCTCTGTGGGCGGCGACGCCGGCAGCCGATCTCCGTCGTGGCTGATCTTCATCCAGCGGCCGATCCGCTCGAGGTCACCGCCAGCGAGCAGCTGCGGGAAAAGGGCACTGCGCGCACACTCGCCCAGAGCGTAGAGCGTGATGCCGCGCAGATCGTAGGTCCCCGGATCGGCATGAGTCGCGAACACGCGCTCGACCCGCTGGTGCTCGAACCCGGGCAGCAGTGCGAGGATGTCGGAACGCGAGGGCTGCTCCGGCAGCAGCTCGAGCCCGTCGTAGATCGTTGCCACCTCCAGAGCCAGGTTCTCTTCGGTCAGGTCTCGCAGGTGCCCGGCGTGGCGCGCCGGCGGCCACTGGTGGCGCAGGATCAGCAGGGCTAAATCCGCGCAGGCGACGCGCTGATTGAAGGTGTCGCGCGCCCCGAGGCTCTTGAGGGCGATCTCCCCGCTATGGGCGACCACGACCTCGACGCCCGACGGCAGGGGTACTTCTTGTTTCACGGCGGCGGGGAAGAAACCCACCTGCGAGACGAACCCCGGCCGGCTGAGCTTGATCGCCGCATGGTCGCCGAGACCACCGCGCACCCCGACCAACCTCTCCCCCTCGCCAACGACCTCGACCAGCTGTTCGCCCGTGAGCTCGAGACCGAGGTACGAGATCAACCCTTCGGCCAGAGCCATCGTCAGGGCCGAGCTCGAGGACAGCCCGGCACCGACCGGCAGGTCGCCCGCCACCAGGAGGTCGAGACCCGGCAGCCGCGTGCTGCCCGAGCGACGTTCGAGGGCCAGCACCACGGCGCGCGCGTAGTGACTCCACTCGCCGCGCGCGACCTCCGGCACCAGGGCCGGCAGGCCGAGGTCGAGTAGCTCCGACCAGTCGTGCTCTCGCGCCCTGGCGCGCAGCTCGATCAACGAGATCTCGCACGGAGGGAAGGTCGACGTGTCGACGTTGCGCAGCACGAGTCGGTCGTCGCCCCGCCGGGCCGAAGCCACCAGGATCTCGCGGTCGATCGCCATTACGTTGACGTCGCCACCGCGGTGGTCGACGTGGCGACCCATCAGGTTGATCCGCCCCGGCGCGCGGCTGATCAGCACCTCGCGCTCCGCGCCAAACCGCAGCCCAAACTCGCGCAAGAGCGCTAGCAGAGCCTGGCGGCGGTTCTCGACGACACCGGCTGTGGAGCCGTAGGTGGCACGCAGTGCCTCTCGCAACGCAGCACCGGGCGACTCGAGAGCGGCCTCCCACTGCGCCGCCGTCTGCGGTGTTCGGCCTGGGCTCCGCGAGAGACTCATCTCAATGGCTCAGGAGCCTAGCAGCCCGTGGCAGAAGTGCTGGGCGCGCCGCTTGCGCAGCCTCATGTAGTCGAGGTCGACCTCGTTACCCGGACTACCCACCCCCCCTCGCAGCGAGTGTGATTGACTTGGCCCGGTCATGCGCCATGTCGTCGTCTCTCGCTTCTCGGTGCCCCGCCTCGATGCCGCCACCGCCCGCCATCATCTCGATCGAGATTGGCTGACGCAGCGTCTCGGCCTGTTCCGGCGTTACTTCGTGCCCAGCGTCGGGCGCTGCGGCGTGCCGGTCATCCTCCTGTGCTCGACCGAGAGCGCCGAGTCCGTCGCCGCCGGCACCGCCGACCTGCCTTGGGTCGAGGTCGTCGTCCAGGACGACTGGTACGCCGGGTGGTACGGCGCGGGCGACCAGATGGTGACCCGGCTCGACACCGACGATGCCCTCCACGAGGGCTGGTTTCGCGCCCTCGAGGCCGCACCGCCGGACTTCGAGGTCTACTGCACGAAGCACTTCCTGCGCCTCGATGTGGACAGGTCGCGGCTCTACGACTACAGCCGGCGGGTTCCCTCGCCCCTAGCCGCCTTCACGGGCGGCGCCAACCCCTACGCGTGCGACCACGCCGAGCTCGAAGAGCACCACAGGGTCCACCTGCTGCCGGAGCGGTTTCTGCTCCAAGTCGTGCATGGCGCCAACCTCAGCAACCGCCGGCCAAGCTGGTTGCGGTTCTACCGCCGCGTCGCGCTCGATCGACTGCGGCCCTTCGGCCTCGATCCGGAGATTTGGTGACAGGAGATTGGTAGGGAGATCTCCCTAACGCGTCACGACGTCGTCGGCGAACTCGACCACCCGCTCGCCGTTCTCGATCTTGACGGTGAAGCGGTAGGCCTCGTTGGTGCCCCGCTTGCCGCTGTGGGTAAATACCAGCACGCGCTCGCCGTCGGTGCGCAGGTGGATGATCCCGAAGTTGGTGCGCTCGAAGGCGTAGAAGGCATCCGGATCACCCTTGTCGAGCTTGCCGACGAAGAGTTTGCGCACCTCCTCGCGGGTGAAAGTCTCCTGTTCGTGGTCCTCGAAGAACTGCTCGAGAGTCGGCCGTTGGTGGCTGTAGTCCCGCTTGTGGAAGAAGGCCGCCAGCTCGGTCGAGAAGATGACGCCAGTGTCGAGGCGCATCACCTTGCCGAGAGCTGCCATCAGCGTCGCCCGCGGGTGGATGTGCTCGTGAAAGGTGTCTTCGTCGCCCGAGGAGATCAGGGCGACTACCGGACTCATCGCCTTCAGAGCCCGGAAGTCGAAATCATGCGACCCATGGTGCGGCACCTTGACGATCTCGGCCTCCAGGTTGGTTTCCCCCACCTGATCGAAAAGCTTCTCCATCGACTCCTTGTTCCCGTCGCCGGTGAAGGCGAAGCGCACGTTGCCGAACGTCAGTCTGAAGGTGATCGAGTGGCCGTTGATGGTGTGCGAAGCGGACGGACTCGTACCCCCGCCTCCCTGTTCGAGATGCATCACCGCCGACTTCTTCGGTGTGTTGAAGTACGGCAACGCAGGCACCGTCTGGCCCGAGTCCGGATCGGTCGCCGGCATCGTGAACGGCCCCTGAAGCTCGATCATGACGTTCTCGTCGTGAAGAAATTCGAAGAGTACGTTTTCGTCCATGCCGAAGGCGAGGCGTTTGAGCTCGATCGGGCCTCGCGCCTCCCAGTGGTCGAGAGAGGTTGACCAGCGCTTGAAGGGCGCGCTCTGATCCGCCAACGGCACATCGCGCGGGTCGTCGAAGAGATCGACTATCAGCAGGTCGTCGCCCTGGGTCACCGTGCGCCCGAACCTTTCCTTGACGGGCACGGTCACACCGTTGCGTTTCCCGGGGCTCTTGACCAGGCCGTTGTGGAAGATCCGCTTGGGATGGATGAACAATCGCTTCCTGGCCTGGTCGTTCGGCAACCGCTCCGAGCGCCGTAGATCGTTGAGGCCGTCGAAGTGATCGGCGTCGCCGTGGGTGATGATGATGGCGTCGACCTCCAGCGGCTCCGCGTCGGAGCTCCCACGGTGACGAAAACGCGCCGCGGCATGGCGCGCGAAGAGCTTGTTGTCGCCGCCGTCGATGAAGACGATCTTGCCCCCAGGCGTTTCCAGGATCAGACCATCGCCCTGCTGCACGTCGACCATCGACAGCTTCAGCACCCCCTCGTCGAGTAGCGGCGGATCGCCCTTGATCCATCCGTGCGTCGTGCCGTCGAAATGGGTAAGCGCCATGACCCGAGTCCAGTTCGGATGGTCGGCGTTGGGCAGAACCTCCACTGCATCGCCGAAGACGAGGATCAGAAAAGGCTTCGAGCTCGACTGGGGCTCTCGGCGTAGGGCGACGAAGTCCTCTGCTACGAACTGAACGGTCATGGGATGCCTCCTTTAGTGACGGTTCGCCTGCAGGGCAGGCGTACCACACTAGAGTAGGCGACCCAAGGCCGACAGACGTTACTCCGGCCGGCGGGCCTTGCTGCTCGAGCCGCCTTCCCGCTGAGGCCGACGCCTTGCAGCGAAGAGCCAGGGGTGGAGGGCTGGCTGTCGGGGTTCGAGGGCGATACGATCGGTGGCCTGCGGCGATGACGAGCCGCCGCGCGCGATCACGATGGGACCTCCCGCCGACAACCGACAACCCCCGCAGCAGGCGCCGGCCGATGCGTTGTTCGGGCGGTTGGCGGTGCAGGAGGCCTTGATCACCGAGGACCAGCTGGCGGAGGCGACCCGGCTACAGAGCCGGGAGGCAGCGCGGCGGCGACTGGGTGACATCTTTCTCGCCAAGGGCTGGCTGTCGGAGAACCAAGTGACGCGCTTGGCGGCGCGACAAAGGCAGACCGCGGCGACGTCGCAGTCGGCGGCTGCCGTTGCCGAGTCAGCACCGCCTGTCGTGCCCAGGGTTTCGCCACAGGCGTCGCTGGGCGAGATTCTCCTCGCCGCCGCCGACGCCGGCGCCAGCGACATCCATCTACAAAGCTCGTCCCCGCTGAGGTTCCGGATTGACGGCGAGCTGCAGGTCGTAGCGGACGACGATCTGGAGCCGGCCAAGGTGGAGGAGTTTGCCGCCGCAATGCTGACGTCGGACCACCGCCGAGTGCTGGCCGCCGAGGGACAGGTGGACTTCGCCTTCACCATGCCCGGCCTGGCGCGCTTCCGAGCCAATGCCTACCGGCATCAGCGGGGAGCGGGCCTGGTGCTGCGCCTGATCGGTAGCCAGCCGCCGACCTTGACCGAGCTCGGGCTGCCGCTGGCGCTGGCGCGGTTCACCAACTACCAGCAGGGCCTCGTCCTAGTGACCGGTCCGGCAGGGTGCGGCAAGACCTCGACGATGGCCGCGCTGCTGGGCCTGATCAACGAGGAACGCCGTGAACATGTGATCACGGCAGAGAAGCCGATCGAGTTCCTCCATCAGTCGAAGCTCAGCGTCGTCAACCAACGCCAGGTCGGCAAACACAGCCGCAGCTTCGCCCAGGTGCTGCGAGCGGCGCTACGGGAGGATCCGGACGTCATCGCGCTGGGCGACCTGCTCGACTACGAGACGATCTCCCTGGCACTGACGGCGGCGGAAACCGGTCACCTGGTGCTCGGGACGCTCCACACGTCCAGTGCCATCCGCACCATCGATCGCATCATCGGCG
>JAPUJD010000077.1 GCA_027296385.1 Acidobacteriota bacterium
CTGTTGCGCAGCGCGATGTCGCCGTCTTCGGTCTGGACGCGGATCTCACCGCTGCCGGTGCCGAGCACGCCGGTCGTACGGTGAGCGCGCTTGGACTCCACCCTCACGCCGTCCGCGCGCAAAGAGATCGTCCCGTCGTCCACCAGGAAGGTGAAGGAGGCCGAGATCTCACCCGGCACGGCGAGCACGACATCGCCGTCGTCGGTGCGAATGTCGATGTCGAGCCTGCCACTGGGCAGCAGATCGAGCACGACGTCGCCGTCCTCGGCGCGCACCTTGACGGTGCCGGCGGCGAGGTCGAGCAGTTCGAGGTCGCCGTCGTCGACGGTCAGGACCCAGTCGCCGCTGCCGCCGTGCAGGGTGACGTCGCCGTCCTCTAGCCGCAGCGTCGCGGAGTCGACGTCGCAGTCGTAAAGGTCGACGTCGCCGTCGTCGAGCTCGAGGTGGAGATTACCTCGCAGGCCGTCGATCGTGACGTCACCGTCGTCGCTTCGCAGGTCGATGTCGGACTCCCAATCGCGGACCTCGACGTCGCCGTCGTCACCGCGTAGCTTGAGGGCGACGTACGGCGGCGCCTTGA
Source organism: Acidobacteriota bacterium (assembly GCA_027296385.1). Classification (GTDB taxonomy): domain Bacteria; phylum Acidobacteriota; class Thermoanaerobaculia; order Multivoradales; family JAHEKO01; genus CALZKB01. The sequence continues at coordinate 581 of JAPUJD010000077.1, forward strand.
CGGTGTAGCGGTACTCGTGAGTTTGGCCGAAGTTGACGGAGAACCCAGAGCTGATCTCCCGGCCCTCGACGGTGATCAGGTCGCCCGCGCGGTCGAAATCGACCTCGAAGTCGCGGACTCCTCCCCAGCCACGCGAGACCACGCGATAGCGCACCGAGATGTCGATGCGGTCGTTGTCCCAGGCCTCGATGTCGACGTCGCCGTCGCCGTGAATGAGCTCGAGGCGGACCCCCGGCGCGACCGGGAAGGACTCGTTGAAACTGCGATCCACCGTTGCGGCGCCGCAAACCATCGCTCCGGCCGCAACGCACAGGCACCACGTCTTCAGGGTTCTTGCGAGCATGCTGCCCTCCTTGTGCTCCAGTCCTTGGGTCCGGGAGGCGGTCGAGTTTCGAGTAGAGTGCCCCCAAGAGAGATTGACGGAGAGAACCACTCCAGGGTTTCATCGAGGAGGACATGACGATGGTCAGATCGACTCAGAGAACACTTGCCCTGGGCTTCGGCGCGGTCCTCTTGACGGCGGCGGGAAGTGGGGCTGAGGTCAAGGCATTGGTCGGAGGTACCCTCGTCGACGGTTTCGGCGCGACGCCGATCCGCAACAGCGTGATCCTGATCGAGGGCGAACGCATCTCGGCCGTGGGCACGGTCGGCACCCTGGCCGTTCCGGACGGTGCCGAGGTGATCTCGACCGAGGGCATGACCGTGCTGCCCGGGTTGTGGGACATGCACGTGCACCTGATGATCAACGGCCACGCCGACTACGACCATTGGGACCGGACCTACCCGCCGCTGTTTCGCGACGTGATCATGCCGTCCTCGGCCCACCAGCTCCTGATGGCTGGCGTTACCAGCGCTCGCGATCTCGGCGCGCCGCTGGAGGATTCGATTGCCGTGCGCGACGCCATCAACCGCGGCGACATCCCGGGGCCGACGATGTACATGTCGGGTCCCTTCATCCAGCACGAGCCCTATCCCGGCACCGAGACCTTCCGCTGGGGTGTCGACGGGCCGGCCGACGGTAGGGCGAAGGTCCGGCGGCTAGCCGAGGCCGGCGTCGACGTCATCAAGCTCATCGACCAGGACCAGATGACCGAGGAGGAGGTCATGGCGGTCGTCGACGAGGCCCACAAACATGGCCTCAAGGTGGCGGCCCACGGGCATCGGCCCGAAGAGATCCGGCGCGGACTCCGAGCGGGAGTCGACTGCTTCGAGCACACCGGCCTGGCCACCGCTCCCGGCTACCCGGACGACGTGCTGGTCATGCTCGCCGAGCGCACCGCCCAGATGAACAAGGGGCCGCTCTTCTGGACGCCCACGGTCGAGGGCCTCTTCAACTACGACTACGTTCGCGACCACCCGGAGATGCTCGACTCCACCGCCTGGCACCTCGGCCTGCCGTCGGAGATCATCGCCGACATCCGCCAGTCCTGGGCCCACCCGGAGCGGCTGGGCTACTTCCAGATCACTCCGCTGCGCAAGCCCACCCTCAAGACCAAGATCGACCAGCTACGCCACGCCGGAGTCAAACTGCTGATCGGCACCGACAGCGGCATCCCGATGAAGTTCCACATCCAGTCGACCTGGAACGAGCTCGACATCTGGGTCCGCGAGATGGGTATCCCACCGATGGAAGCCATTCAGGCTGCCACCTACTGGCCCGCCGTCCACATGGGCGTTGCGGATGACTACGGCACCGTCAGCGAGGGCAAGTACGCCGACATCATCGCCGTCCAGGGCGACGTCATGCGCTACATCAACCTGCTGCAGCGGGTGGACATTGTCGTGAAGCACGGCAAGCAGGTGAAGTAAGGACGACTCCAAGGCTTCGATCGGTCGCGCTGGGGGAGCTCGGCGTGAATAGTGCCCGCTAGAGCCGCAGCGCCGGCGGCCGAGGCAGCAGGAGGTGGGTGAAGGGGTAAAGCTCGAGGCCGAAGGGCAGGTAGCCGAGGTAGCCCGGTAGCGGCATCTCGAAGAGGTGGGCGAAGTCGAGGCCGGGGACGTTGTAGGTCCACTTGGGATAGGCATGATAGTTCCACAGCTCCCAGAAGAAACCGCAAACGAGCGCGCCCAGTGCGAGCATCAGCAGCGGGCGACGCCGACCGGCTTCCAGGTGAGCCAAGAGCGAAGGTCTGCCGATCGCGTGGGCCAGCGGATCGAACAGGAAGAGCAGCGACAACCAGGCGAACGGATAGAAGATCCGCGGCCAGGCGAGGAGCGAGGCGAGCATGGCCGCGCCTATGCCGAAGAGCCCGAGCCGTAGCCGGCGTCCGGCGGCGAAAGGGCGTCCGGCGTTCAAGCGTTCGCTCCAGGGCAGGGTGGCGAGCAGCTCGGCGGTCTCGAAGACCGCGGGGATCACCGTCGAGTAGGCGATCGAGGAGAGCAGGAAGTAGGCCTGCGGGCCGAAGTGCTCGCTGCCGGGGTACTCCCAGTTCCGCAGTCGCAGGTTCAGTGCCTCGAAGAGCCACCAGACGGGCACCGAGACGAGAAAGAGCCGTGCGAGATCCGCCGGCGATCGGCGGAGCAGCGAGCTACCGGAGCGGCGCAGCACGACAGCGTCGACGGTGAGGATGTAGCCGAGCCAGAGCGGGAAGAAGAGCAGATGGGAGCGCAGACCCGGCAGCAGCCAGTTGAGCGGCCAGCTCACCAGGATCAGCCCCAGGCCGACCCAGCCATGAGCCGGCCAGGAGCCTGCCGCCGGCGGCTTGGTGGAGGACGGGCTCGCATCGACGTGGCTCATGGGCCTGGAATGCTACCCCGTATCTCGCGACGGGTCAGCCTGTAAGATAGACGTCTCAGCAGAGAACTCCACTGGGCGTCAATACCGATGATCGGCCGGACCCTTTCTCATTACAAGATCCTCGATCAGTTGGGCGAGGGAGGCATGGGCAAGGTCTACCTTGCCGAGGACACCGCGCTCCAGCGCGAGGTGGCGCTCAAGGTGTTGCCGGAAGAGGTCGCCGGTGACCCCCGTCGTCTGAAGCGCTTCCTTCGCGAGGCCAAGACGGTCGCCAAGCTGAACCATCCCAACATCGTGACCATCTACTCCGTCGAGAAGGCAAGCCTCGAAGAG
>JAPUJD010000078.1 GCA_027296385.1 Acidobacteriota bacterium
CCGAGATCCGGTTCAGGGTCAGCGGCGAGACGTCCATCTTGGCCTAGAGAGGTTGGTGCGAAAGGGGGGACTCGAACCCCCACGACCTAATCGGTCACAAGATCCTGAATCTTGCGCGTCTACCAATTCCGCCACTTTCGCCCGGACGCGATTCTAGCCTGACTTCTCATCGACTTCTACTGCTTGGCCCATCCTGGCTCGGCCGGCCTCGAGTCCGCCGAGGACGAGACTCCCTACAGACCGCTACTCTACAGCCTGTTCGAGAACCCTCTTCCAGGTAGAGTGGTCGTGGCCATCGCAGGCCCCTTCCCTTACTTGGGGTCTCTTCTTTCGCACCGCGGTGACTTCCGGAGTTCCGGAGACAAGATGCCAGACCCCATTCCAGGTCAGACCGAGCTGCTCAGAGAGAAGCTGGGCGAGGTCCTGGCCCAGGCAGGTCGCCGCGGTCTCAGCCGGGCAGAGATCGCCCTCCGAGTCGAGGGGCTGGCAAGAGAGGAGGATTTCGGACCTACGCTCGCCAGTCTGGAGCGGCAGGGAAGCGTTGTCGAGTGGAACAAGCGCTGGTATGCCTTGGCCGCGACCGATTGGTGCGCTGGTGAGGTGCAGGGACTGGCAGCTGGGGACGCGCTGCTGCGCAGCGGCGCGGGCGACGAGGTCGGCTACTTCGTCCCCAAGCGCTATCTCAACGGTGCCCGGCCAGGCGATCAGGTAATCGCCAAGCCGCTACGCGGCAGGCGGCGGCCCGGCCAGAGACTACCCCAAGCCGGGGTGGTCAAGGTGGTCGGTCGCGGCTTTGACCAGCTGGTCGGGACTCTCGAACCGAGAGGTGGCAAGCACTATCTCCTTCCGTTCGACCGCCGTCTACGACTCGAGGTCGAGGTCGAGAACGGCGCTGCGATCCGAGAGGGGACCTTCGTGGTCGTGGCAGTGGATCACAAGGGCTCCTCGCGGCTGGGGCCGCTCTTGGGGCGGGTCGAGCGCGAGCTCGGATCAGCCAACGACCCGGGCGTCGACGCCGAAGTCGTCGTCACGCACTACGAGCTCCCGACCTCCTTCACAGCTGCCGCCGAGGCCGAGGCGGACGCCCTCCCGGGAAGCCCGGACGAGCCCGAGTTCGCCGGCCGGCGCGACCTGCGCGGCGAGCTGACGGTGACCATCGACGGAGTGCACGCCAGGGACTTCGACGACGCCATCAGCGTTGGCCAGCGCGACGACGGTTCCTTCGACCTCGCCGTGCACATCGCCGACGTCGCCCACTACGTAGCGCTGGGGAGCGCCCTCGATGTCGAGGCCTATCGGCGGGGCACGAGCGTCTACTTCGCCGACCGGGTCTTGCCGATGCTGCCGGAGAAACTGTCGAACGGCCTGTGCTCGCTGCGTCCCGGCGTGCCGCGGCTGGTGCAATCGGTGTTTCTTCACATCGACACTGACGGTGAGGTGCGGTCGCGGACCTTCGCCGACTCGGTCATCGAGAGCAAGCGCCGCCTGACCTACAGCGAGGTCTCGGATCTACTCGAGGCTCCGGCCCCCGATGTTCGCGCCGAGTACGGCGAAGTGTTGCCGATGCTCGGTCGGGCGGCAGATCTGACCTCGATCCTGATGGCAAAGCGTGCCCGGCGCGGCTCGATCGACTTCGATCTGCCGGTCGGCGATCTCTTGCTCGACGACGCGGGCATAGCGGTCGGCGTCAAACCGAGCGAGCGCACGCTGGCGCATCGCATGATCGAGGAGTTCATGCTGGCCGCCAACGAGGCGGTCGCGGCCGAGCTCTTCGCCCACGCGGAGCCGGCGATGTTCCGGGTTCACGAAGTGCCGAAGCCCCAGCGCTTGATGGAGTTGCGCGAGGTGCTGCGCGAGCTGGACTACGACATGCCGGAGGATCTCGAAGGCCTGCACCCGAGGGTCCTGCAGGCGGCGATGACGGCCTTCGCCGGCCGCGACGAGGAGTCCTTTGTCGCCGCCCTGGTACTGCGCTCGATGCAGCGCGCGCGCTACGCCAACGAGGACCTCGGCCACTATGCCCTGAGCGAGCGCCACTACAGCCACTTCACGTCGCCGATCCGGCGCTATCCCGATCTCGTCGCCCATCGAAAGCTCCGTGCCCTGCGATCCTCGGCTTCGAGCGCCCCAGGCGACGAAGCTTCCCGTCTCGCCGCCGTGGCCGCACATTGCTCGGCGATGGAGCGCCGCGCCGAGCGGGCGGAACGTGAGCTGCGCCGCTGGCGCCTGCTGCGCCTCCTGGCGGATCGGGTGGACGAGCGCTTGTGGGGGCGGGTGACGGGAGTCGAGCCCTTCGGCCTCTTCGTCGAGCTCGAAGAGTACTTTGTCGACGGGCTGATTGCGGTGCGGGATCTCGACGACGACTTCTACATCTACGATCCGGCGGGACACAAGCTCGAGGGGCGGCGCAGTGGTCGCACTTATCGCCTTGCCGACCGTATCGAAGTGAAGATCAAGGAGGTCGATTCCGTGCGGCGGCTGGTCGATCTGACGCCGGCGGATGCAGGTCCTTCTCGACCGCGGCCGGGGCGCCGCCGGCGTCGCCGGAGCTGATCCGGAGGTTGATCCGGGATCGCAAGCCTGCTGTAGACTGCGGCCGTGTCGCGCCGCGTCCTGATCCCGATCACCCTCGTCCTGGGCCTCACGCTGCCGCTCTTGGGCTGCGGTCGCAGCGCCCGCCAGGAAGAGCGCGACGCCACCAGCATCGAGGCGATGCTCGAGCAGTACCTGCCGTTGCTCGCTCGGGTCTACGCGGACGGCGACATCGAGTTGCTGCGGCCTTACGCGGTCGAGAAGGAGCTAGCCCGGATGCACGCCCTGGTCCAAGACCTGGCTGACCAGGGCCGCTACCTGGCGCCGGAGTTCAAGAGCGTGACGGTGGAGAAGACTCACGTCTGGAACAACTCCAACGCCTTCGTCTCGACGCTCGAGGTCTGGAACGTGAGACTGCTGGTGCTGGGCAGGGACGAGCTCCTGGCCGAGGACCTCGACAAGAACTACCGCGTCAAGTACCAGCTCAAGCGCAGCAAGACCGGCTGGCGGATCCTGTTCCGCGCCATCCAGGAGTGAGCTCGGTGGCCGAAGGCGAGGTCGGGCGTGCCATGGGCCGTGCGCCGACGATCGCCATCGTGGGACGGCCCAACGTCGGCAAGTCGACCCTGTTCAACCGCTTGCTCGGTCGACGACAGGCCATCGTGAACGATCGGCCCGGGGTCACCCGCGACCGCATCACGGGCAGCTTCCAAGTCGGCCCGGAGCGGATGATTCACCTGATCGATACCGGAGGTCTGGTGCCTGGCGACGATCCGATCGGACTCAACCGCCAGGTGCTGATGGCGGTGGAGGAGAGCGACCTCCTGCTCTTCGTCGTCGACGGCAAGGACGGGCTGACAGGGGCCGACGAGCGGGTGTGGCAGGAGTTTCGGCGCAGCGGCAGACCGGCGGTCCTGGTGGTCAACAAGTCGGACACCAAGGCGGCGCAAGCCAACGTCCACGAGTTCTCGCGTCTCGGCCTGGCGTCGACGGTGACCGTGTCGGCAGAACATGGAAGGGGCATCGGCGAGCTGCTCGCGGCCATCGAGGACCAGGTCCCGGCCGCCCCGGGCGAGACCTGGAGCGGCGCGCCGCGGCTGGCTATCGTCGGGAGGCCCAACGTCGGCAAGTCATCGTTGCTCAACCGAATGGTGGGCGCCGAGCGCGCGCTGGTGTCCGAGCGCCCGGGCACCACCCGGGACCCGATCGACACCCTGATCGAGCGCGGCGGCAAGTCCTACGTGTTGGTCGACACGGCGGGGATCAGGCGCCGGAGTCGGGTGGAAGATCCATCCGAGGAACTGGCGGTGATGATGGCACGGCGCCAGATCGGCGACGCCGATCTGGCGATCCTGGTAATCGATGCCGTGACCGGGGTGACCACTGGCGACCTCGCCATCGCTGGCGCGATATGGGAGCTCGGCCGAGCCGCGGTCATCGTGGTCAACAAGTGGGATCTGCTCGACGAAGACGGGCGTGAGCGCCTGGACGACACGTGGCCACGGCTGGCGGGGCTCCTCGCGGCGCCTTGGCGGGTCAATACCTCGGCCAAGACCGGGCGCGGTCTCGACAAGCTGCTGCCGGCAGTGGAGGAGGCCTTGGAGTCGTACGCTTTCGAGCTGTCGACGGCCGCGGTCAACGACCTCTTCGAATCGATCGTCACTCGCCACCGTCCCCCCACGCATCAGGGCAAGTCGTGGAAGTTCTACTACGCCACCCAGGTGACGACCCGGCCGCCGACGTTCATGCTCTTCGCCAACCGCACGATCGATCGCAACAACAGCTATCGCCGCTACCTCGAGAACGCCTTGCGAGAGCGGCTCGACCTGCCGGGAGTCCCGATCCGACTGGTCATCCGCCGTCGCACTTGAACTGGCGAGAGATCGGCGCGCCGGAGAGCTTGAAGCCGGCCACCCCAGCTCCTATACTTCAAGCATCACATATGAAGTGGATTCTCAGGAAGTCGGGCGGCGACGCAGCGAGCAAGAACTGAATGATCGACGACGAAACCAAGCGTGGTAGCCGCACCAAGGCCGACTTGGTCGACTTGGTCTATCGCAGCCACGGCGGGTTGACAAAGAGCGAGGCGGCCGAAGTCGTCGATTCGATCTTCCGCACCATGAAGATGAGTCTGCTCGACGGTCAAGCCGTCAAGATCCAGAACTTCGGGGTCTTCGAAGTCGTGCCCCGGCAGGGGAGGATGGGGGTCGACCCTTCGAGCGGCGAGCGCATCTTCATCCCGCCGCGCAAAGGGCTCAGTTTCCGTCCCGCGCACCGCCTCAAGGAGGCGGTGGTCAAGCCTGGCAAACGCGGCAGCGGCGAGTAGGTCGTCGGGGAGCGCCAGTGGCCAAAGCGAAGCTGTACTACAAGATCGGCGAAGCCTGCAAGATCCTCGATATCCAGCCCTACGTCTTGCGCTACTGGGAGACCGAGTTCCCGATCCTGAGCCCGAGCAAGAGCAAGTCGGGCCAGAGGGTCTATGGCGAGGTCGATTTCAGGCTCATCCGGCGAATCAAGGAGCTGCTCTACGAGGAAGGCTTCACCATCGCCGGCGCCAAGAAGAAGCTCGACGGCGAGCTCGCCGCCGGCGGACCGAAGACTGCCGACAAGGCCGGCTCCGAGCGCAAGAAGACTGCCAAGGGTGGGGTGGGCGAGAAGGCCGCCGCCGGGAGTGAGCGAGCCGAAACCGAGCGCCTGCGCGAGGGCATCGGCAAG
>JAPUJD010000079.1 GCA_027296385.1 Acidobacteriota bacterium
GGGGGTGGGCGGCGGCGTCACCGAGTCGTTCATCGACGGGGAGACGGTGAGATTCACCAGCCTGTTACCCCAAGGGGCGTTGACCGCCGGCGAGAACGACATCGAGGTCCTGCGGATCACCGGCTCGCCTGGGGCTCTTCGCGTCCGCCGCCTGCGTCAGTGCCGGCCTGAACATCGGCCCGCGGCCCACGACAACGCATGACGCGCTCGCGCTACGCCTTCGATCCCGCTCGGCACGAGGTCGTGCTGCGGGAGCTGATCTGCGCCATCGAGGGTCGCGAGACCCTCCCTCGCGCCGACCTCGAGGAGCTCCTTCGTCGACACCCCAAGGAGGGCCGCGGGTTCTTCTCCAAGGCCGAGATCATCCAGGGGTTCCGCCACCTACGCGCCGGGCGGCTGTCGCCGGGGGCCGAGCGCATCTTTCTCGACAAGATCCGCATGAAGCCCGTTCGCACCCAGAGCGGCGTCACGCCCGTCACAGTGCTGACCAAGCCGTTTCCGTGTCCCGGCCAGTGCATCTTCTGTCCCAGCGACGTGCGCATGCCCAAGAGCTACCTCTCCGACGAGCCGGGGGCGCAACGCGCGGCGCAGCACCAGTTCGACCCCTACCTCCAGACCCTCTCGCGGCTGACCACGTACCACAACACAGGCCACCCGTGCGACAAGGTCGAGCTGATCATCCTCGGCGGCACCTGGTCGTCTTATGCCGACGAGTACCAGATCTGGTTCGTCCAACGCTGCTTCGAAGCTCTCAACGCGTTCGGACGCATTCGTCAAGGCTGGCGGCCCCAAGCGGCGAGCCCCCGAGTCGATTTTCGCCACCTGACGCAGCGCGTGGACGGCCTCTCCATGACGTCGCGCTACAACGAGATCGTCACCCGTTTCGCGGGGGAAGACGACGACGCCGAAAGCTCCACCTGGCTCGACCTCGAGCAGGTCCAACGCGAGAACGAGAACGCCGCGGCGCGCTGCGTTGGCCTGGTCGTCGAGACCCGCCCCGACAACGTCGCGCCGAACGAGATCGAGCGCCTGCGCCGGCTCGGCACGACCAAGGTCCAGATCGGCGTTCAGAGCCTGTCCGACAGGGTTCTCGAGCTCAATCACCGCGGGCACGACGTGGCCACGACCCGCCGCGCCTTCCGACTCCTGCGCCTGGCCGGGTTCAAGATCCACGCTCACTGGATGCCCAACCTCTACGGCTCGGACCCGGCGGCTGATATCGAGGACTTCCAGCGGCTCTTCGACGACCGCGACTTCCGCCCCGACGAGCTCAAGATCTACCCCTGCAGCCTGATCGAGAGTGCCGAGCTGATGGCCTACCACGCCGACGGACGCTGGCGGCCGTACGACCATGACGAGCTGCTCGAGGTGGTGACGACCTGCCTCCTGGCCACGCCGGAGTACTGCCGGGTGACGCGGGTGATCCGCGACATTCCGGGGACCGACATCGTCACCGGCAACAAGCTGACCAACTTCCGACAGATCGCCGAGAAGGCGTTGGCAGCCGGCAACCGGCGGCCACGGGACATCCGCAGCCGCGAGATCGGCCAGGATCCCGTTGCCCGGGAAGACCTCGAGCTCCGGGAATCGACGTTCGAGAGCAGTATCGGCCGTGAGATCTTCCTGCAGTACGTCACCGAAGACGACCGGCTGGCGGCGTTCCTACGCCTGGCGCTCCCCGACTCGCCAGCGACGATCGAGGAGATCGACGGCAGCGCCATGATCCGGGAGGTCCACACCTACGGCCGCCTCGTCGCCTTCGGCGAGCGCCCCCAAGGACGCTCACAGCACCTGGGGCTCGGTCGAAGCCTGATCGCCCACGCGACAGATCGCGCCGCAGCCGCCGGCTACCCTGATCTCGCCGTCATCTCCTCGGTCGGAACGCGCCAGTACTATCGGCGCCTCGGCTTCGCGGACGGGCCACTCTACCAGCACTTGCCTCTGCCCCTTGCCACTCGCTGAGCCCGACAGCGAGCCGCTCACGCGTCCTCCAAGTACTCTGTCCCGGCCAGCGCCTCGCGCAAGGCGCGCACATAGGCGGTCCCGGTCCGGCAACAGCCGCCGATCAACCTGGCCCCCTGCCGATACCAGTCGAGCGCTTCACGAGCCGGGTCGGGGTGAGGGGCACCGACCCAGCCCCGCTGGCCCGGATCGTAGTCCTCGCCCGAGTTCGGGTAGACGACGATCGGCAACTCGGGAGCACCACGGCGAGCTTCGGCAATCAGTGACGAGATCAGCCCCGGCGGCGTGCAGTTGATACCCACGGCGAGCACTTGATCGTTCTCGGCGCAGCGCTCGGCGCACTCCGCGATCGGCGTTCCGTCGCTGATGTGCTGGCCGTCACGGCAAGAGAAGCTCAGCCAGGCACGAACGTCGGGCGTCTGGCGCAGAAGATCGAGCAAGACGCTGGCCTCGACGCGGCTGGGCAAGGTCTCGCAAGCGAAGAGAGTGGCGCCCTCGGCGAGAATCTCCCAGCGCGGCTGGTGGAAGGCACGGAGCTCTTCTCGGCCGATGCCGTAGCCGCCCACATACTCGGAACCGTCGGCCAGGTAGGCGCCGTACGGCCCGACGCTCGCCGCCACCAGAGGCCGCTCGCGGCCCGCGCTCGAGCGCCTGGCAAAGAAATCGTCGCGCGCCTCCTCGGCCAGGGTCGTGCTCAATCGGATCAAGGCCTCGGCCTGCCGTCGGCTCGAGCCTGCCGCGATCAGTGCCGGAATGTTGGCCTGGTAGCTCGACGAGATGATGCAATCCGCCCCGGCTTCGAGGTAGGCCAGATGCGCCCGACGTATCTCCGCCGGGTCGTCGCGCAGCAGCCTGGCTGACCAGAGCGCGTCGTCGAGGTCGTGACCTCGCTCCTCCAACGCAGTGGCCAGGCCGCCGTCGAGAACTAGCGCTCCGCGAGCCGCCAGGAATTCCGCCAGCGCGGAAGCGTCATCCCGCATCGCTCGACTCACCGCCAGCGACCGGGCGCCGGCGGCGGACGCGACGGGGGTCGACGAGGCGCCGCCCGCGGGCAAAGGCGCGCCCGGTATCCGACATCGTCGCCAGCGCCCCACCGCCGGGCAGAGCGACGGCACTCGCTATGATCTCGCTCCGCACGCCGCCGACGGAACCGAGAACGAGCTCATCCGCCCCGCTCTGGAGGAGCTCGTCGATGCCCGCCTGGAGCGCGGAGCCGGAGACTTCGACGCCGACGCTCCGGCGCAGTTTCCCGTCGGGAGAGAACCAGAGAACGGCGTCGAGACCGTTGGCTTCCAGGATCGCTGCGAGCTCGCGCTCGTCAGCCAGCACTCCCGGTGGGACCAGGGCCAGCAGCCGCGCGTTGTCGAGGAGCTTCCACGCCAGGAGCTCGTCCAGCTCTCGGGCGGACGCCGCCGCCGAGGCCAGGGCCAGTCCGAGAGCCTGGGCCAAGACCTCACCCTGGGCAATCAGGGCTTGCTCCACCTCTCCTGCCTGAGCCCGGACCTCGCGTCTGGCCCACAGGCCCAAGACCACGAGCACGGCCACTGGCAGAGTGATCCAAGCGAGAAAGCGAACGGGTGACAAGCTCACTGCCAGCAAAGCCTAAACCATTTGCGCCAGTGAAGACGGCGCAGCACGGTGCGGCGCCGGACCCGGCGGTCCCGCAGGCCCGAGTCCGACGGTCGCACGGCGCGTCACTCGGCGGCCACGATGCGGATACGCTTCACGTCGCGATCGACAAAACCGCTCGGAGCCTTGCCGCTCATGACGAGGCGATAGGAACCACGCAAGGCGGATGCCACACCGATCGGAAGCGCCCTCAAGCGGCGCAAGTGCTCGGTGCGAGAGACTTGGACACGTTCTCTGGCGTCTCGCCCTACCGCTCCCGAGGCCTCGAGTCGACGTTCTCGTCGACCGGCTTCGACGATAACGTCGAGGTCGGCTCTAGCCGCTACGGTGCCGCCGCCAGTATCATGCCACCATGATCAGTGCTACCTATCGGCGCTGGGGCGATGATCTCGACGCCGCC
>JAPUJD010000008.1 GCA_027296385.1 Acidobacteriota bacterium
TTGCCTGACCTGGTGGCCGAATGGGCAGCGAGCGCAAAGACCGAGTGGCCGCCGGAAGCGCTCGAGCAGGTCTTCGAGTACGAGTGGCAGTTCTCTCCCGACGAGCTCGGCCGCGAGCTGTTGACGGCTCTCCAGAGGCTCGAGCCTTTCGGGGTAGGCAACCGGCGGCCGCTGCTGCGAACCGGCCCTCTACGCTTGCTCGGCGTCGCGCGGGAGTTCGGCGAGGGACACTTGAAGGGCTCCGCCCTCACCCCCGCGGGCCATGCGTTGGCGCTCTTGGGCTGGCGCTGGGCCGAGCGTGCCGCCGACCTGGCCGGCGAGTTCGAAGCGCTCGGCTACCTCGAGCACGACAGCTACCGTGACGCCCCGGTGTTTCGACTCGAAGACGCACGACCGCTCGACGTTGCCAGCGCTTAGAATGGGCGTCGAGGATGGCCCGGAGAACGACTACGTCGACCCTTCAGCGCGTGCGTCGCGTTCTGCTCTTCGGATTGGTTCTCTTCGTCTCCTCGCTGGTCGGCCTCTACCTCTTCGGACGGCGCCCACCCAGTGAGCCGGCATCCCTCGATCGGACCGAGAGCCCTGGGGGCCCTGAGGTCACGATCGTCGGCAACGAGTTCCGCTACGAAGTAACCGAGGCCGGCGAAAAGCTTTTCGACATCGAGGCCGATCGCCTGCTGTCCGACGAGTTGGACCTCTACATCCTCGAGGGCGTCAAGATCACGATGCAACGCGAAGACGACGCCGAGTACTCGATCACCGCCGATAACGGCACCTATCGGCTCGAGCTCAACGAGGCCTCGCTCCAGGGCAACGTGGTTCTCGCCGGCAGCGGCGGACTGCGTCTGACGACCGAAGGCTTGGAGCTCCGGCGGCGGGGCAAGGTCGTCGTCAGCTCAGGCCCGGTGTCCATCGTGATGGGAACCGCGTACCGCGGCCGGGCCGACCGTCTGGAGATGATCTTCTCCAGCAACCGGATTATCCTCGCCGGCAGGGTGGAGCTCGAGACCGCGCCCGGCGCCTACCCCCGCGCCACCTTGCGCGCCCGGCGCACTGTATTCTTTCGCGACACCCACAGCTTCCTGGCCGAAGGCAAGGTCGAGCTTCGGCGCGAGACCGACACGCTAAGAGCTCGGAGACTGTCGCTCAACTTCGACGAGAACGACCGGAAGATCCTCTTTGCTCGCGCCAGCTGGAACGTCAAGGCAACCCTGCGGCAGTTCTCGGGCGGTGGTCTGCCCTCGATCGCGCAGGTCGCCGGCGACGACCTGTCGGTAGTCTTCAACGAAGCGACGGGCGATCCCGAGCGCCTCGAGATCGACGCCCCCGACGGCGGGTGGGCTCAGCTCCAGGTCACCGACGCCTCCGCCCTGCGGAGATCCATGCGCGCGGACTATCTGTGGGCCGACTTCGCCAACGGTCATCTGCAGCGAGCGCAGGGGCTCGGCGGGGTAACCTTGGAGGAGGACCTGGAGTTCGCGCCCAAGCTGATGCTGCGCCAGATATGCAGTGACTCGGCACAGGTCAGCTACGACGCCACCGGGGCCCTCACCAACCTCAGCCTCGACGGAGAGGTGATCTATCAGGAGCTCGACCTGCAGGCCGGAGGGGACCGGTTGGCGACTCTAGGAGACAGCGCCCCGATCGATTTGACCGGGGACCTGGCGTGGATCTCGAATCCCGACGGCCGGTTCGAAGCGCCGCAAATCCACTTCGATCGTCAAACGGGTCGCGCCCAGGCGCTCGGCGGCGTGCGGGCCGAGATTCGGTCCGGCTCGTCGCCCGAGCTCGCGCTCGGCGAAGCGTCTGATCAACCCGTGCGAATCGAGGCGCAGCGAGCGCAGTGGACCCGTGAGCCCCCGAGGTTCGAGTTCCAGCAAAACGTCCGCGCCTGGCAGGGGGAGAACTTCCTGATCAGTCAAACTCTGGAGATTGCCGACGGAGAGCTCTTGGCCGGCGGTGGAGTGCGTTCAGTCTGGCACAAGCGCGCGGCGCCGCTCGCCGAGTCGGCTGCAGAGGAGGAGCCCCCGCTGACCATCGCCGCCACACGCATGCGTTTCAACCGGGACGAGCGCCGGCTGGTGTACGAGGGAAGTTCCCAGATCGTGCAGGGTGGGCGCAGTATGCGCTGCCCGCTGCTTCAGCTCGAACTGAACGAGGCCGACCAGTTCGAGCGCATGTACTGCGAGGGCGGTACCCTGATCCAAGATGACGAGGGAGGCAGCAAGATCTCCGGCCATGCAGCGATCTACAACACCGCAGCGGGCAAGGTGAAAATCCTCGGCGAGCCCGTGCGTCTGGTCCAAACCGCCGGTGGAACGATCAGCGCTCGGCTGATGGTGTACGACTTCGAGAGCGCGATCGCCGAGATCGACTCGGTCAAGGACGAGGATGCCGAGCTGTTCATGACGGCCTCCGAGTACTTCCAGCAATTCGGAGCTCCCGCGGTGCCGCCGGAGGCCGGGGACGCGGCAGCCGGCGTGGCCCAGGCGGGGGTCGAGAACGCGGCCGCAACGTCGCTCGGCTCCGTGGACCCGCAAGCCGAAGACGAAGCGCCGGACGCTGGCAGCGACGGCGGCTCGGGGACGGCGGAGCCCGACACACAGGAGACCGCCGACAAGAGAGCCGAAGACGACGGACCGCCTGGCGAGAGGCCGATGCAATGAAGGAGAAACGTTGCCTCTGGACCCACGACTTGCGCAAGGTGTACGGCGGCCGGGCGGTGGTCGACAAGGTCTCGATCGAAGTCCGGGCCGGCGAGATCGTTGGCCTGCTCGGGCCCAACGGTGCCGGCAAGACGACAACCTTCTACATGGTGGTCGGCCTGACCCAGCCCGACTCGGGGGAGGTCTATCTCGGCGAAGAGCAGATCGGCGGCCTGCCGATGTACACGCGGGCCAAGCGCGGCATCAGCTACTTGCCGCAGGAAGCCTCGGTGTTTCGCAAGCTCAGCGTCGAGGACAACCTCCGGGCGATCTTCCAGACTCTCGATCTGCCGCGCCCTGAGCAGGAGCGCCGGATCGATCAACTCTTGCGCCAGTTCGGCCTCGATCAGGTGCGCGGCACTCCCGGCTACCTCCTGTCGGGCGGTGAGCGCCGTCGCGTCGAGATCGCTCGCGCTCTCGTCATCGAGCCCCTCTTCATTCTGCTCGATGAGCCGTTCGCCGGCATCGATCCGATTGCGGTGATCGACATCCAGGAGATCATCCGCCATCTGCGAGAAATGGGGATCGGCGTTCTGATCACCGATCACAACGTCCGCGAGACTTTGAAGATCACCGACCGGGCCTATATCATCAACAACGGTGAGATCCTCAGATCGGGTCGACCCGAAGAGCTCTCGGCGGACCCTCAGGTCCGCCAGATCTATCTGGGAGAAGATTTCACCCTCTGACTTGAGTCAGCTCCCCATGGCGCTCGAACAAAGACTCTCACTAAGGCTGTCGCAGAGGCTGGTGATGACGCCTTCTCTGCAGCAGGCGATCAAGCTGCTGCAGATGACGCGGCTCGAGCTCCAGAGCGTCGTCACCCAGGAACTGGTGGAGAACCCGCTCCTCGAAGAGGCGGAGGAGCAGGAGGCCGACGCCGAAACCCAGGCCGCCGACGCAACCATCGAAGAGAGCCCGCCCGAGAGCAAGGAGGAGGAGTTCGACCTCGAGGCCTATCTCACCAACGTGTGGGACAGCTCGAGCGAGCCCCGGACGTACGAGTCACGCGAGGCCCCCCCGATCGAGAACACTCTGGCCCGCGAGCCCGATCTCTACGATCATCTGCTCTGGCAACTTCACATGGCGGACATCGAGGAGCGCCAGTGTCGGATCGCGGAGCTCGTCGTCGGTAATCTCGACCCCGACGGCTTCCTGGTCGCCTCGATAGACGAGATCTGCGCCCTGGGTGAGGGTGAGGCGGAGGGCAAGCGGTTTTCCGACAGCGAGGTCAACGAAGCCCTGGAGCTGGTCCAGAGCTTCGACCCCCCGGGCATCGCCTGCCCGGACCTGCGCCTCAGCCTGCTGCATCAGCTCGACGCTCGCGACGAACCCGAGGACTCCCTGGCGCGGCGTATCGTGGCCGAAGACTGGCAGGCCTTCCTGCGCCGCCAGCTGCCGGCGCTGGCCAAGAAGTACCGCATCGACCTCGCCGATCTCGAGCCGGCGGTGGAGGTCATCAAGAGCCTCGAGACCCGGCCCGGGCGGCTGTACAACTCGGAGCGAGTCCAGTACGTCTCGCCCGACGTCTACGTCATCAAGCTCAGCGGCGAGTACATCATTCAACTCAACGACGACGGCCTGCCGCGGCTGCGCATTAGCCGCGCCTACCGCGACATGCTGCGCCAGCTACAGGCCGACAGTGGCGCCTCAGAGGCCAGGCAGTACATCAAGGACAAGCTGCGCTCGGCGCTCTGGCTGATCAAGAGCCTCGACCAGCGCCAGCGGACGATCTACAAGGTCGCCAAGTCGATCGTGCGACAGCAGCGCGAATACCTCGACTACGGCATCAACTACTTGCGGCCGATGGTTCTGCGCGACGTCGCGGACGACATCGGCATGCACGAGTCGACCGTCAGCCGCGTGGTCTCCAACAAGTACATCCATACTCCCCGCGGGCTGAGCCCGATGAAGTTCTTCTTCCACAGCGGCATCGAGCGGGAGTACGGCGGGGACATCTCCTCGCTCACTGTGAAGCGCAAGATAGAGCAGCTGATCCGGGAAGAGGACGAGCACAAGCCGATCTCGGACAGCGGCCTGGCTGCAGCGCTCAAGAGAGAAGGCATCAATATTGCGCGTCGGACCGTCGCCAAGTACCGCGACGAGCTCGGCGTGCCGTCATCGACTCATCGAAAGAAGATCTTCTAGGAGCTCACCAGTAGTGCAGATCGACTACGTTGCACGCAGCGTCCCACTCAGCGACGACATCCGGAGTTTCACCGAGGGCAAGCTCGAGCGCGCAGCCAGGTTTCTCGAAGAGCCGGTCGAGATCCGCGTCATCCTCGACGCGGAAGGGCATCGCAAGATCGCCGAGCTTCACGTCCGTCACAAGTTCGGCGTGTTGACGGCGACGGAAGAAAGCGGGGAGATCCGTGATTCGATCCACGAGGCGATCGAGAAGCTCGAGAAGCAGGCCCGGCGCTCGCGCAAGAAGTTCATGGACAGGCGACGGCGGGGCGATCGCCAGATGGCCCACGAGTGGCCGGTCGAGAATGCCAGCGGCGAAAGCGACGCCTCGCCCCGGGTCATCAAGACCTCGACCCTCAGCATCAAGCCGATGAGCCTCGACGAAGCGGCACTGCGACTCGAGGACGCCAAGAACGACTTCCTGGTCTTCCGCGATACCGACCACGGCAAGATCAACGTGCTCTACAAGCGCCGCGACGGCGACTACGGCCTGGTCACACCCGAGGACTGAGGACGCCATGCATCTCGCGGAGCTGACGGACCCCGAGCTCATCTTCCCCGACATCAAGGGGAGTGACGGCGATGGAGTCCTGCGCGAGCTGGCGGAGCGTCTGGCAGCCCTCGGGCACGTGCGCAAGGCCGAGGTCCTCTTCCAGCGCCTCCGCGAGCGCGAGGAACTCGGCTCGACGGCGCTGGGCCGGGGAGTGGCGGTCCCCCATTGCCGCCTTCAGGGCCTCTCCGAGCTGCTGGTGGCGATCGGAGTTTGCCGCGACGGCATCGATTTCGCCGCTGAGGACGGGGAGCCGGTGCGGGTTTTCTTCCTCGTCGTCTCGCCCAACAACGCCGCTGCCGAGCACCTCCACTGTCTGGCGGCAATCTCGAAATGGGTCAAGAACGGCCGCCTGCCCCGTCTGCTGGAGCTCGAGGAGCCAGACGAGATCTACCGGTGGATCGACGACTCGAATGACTGACGAGACAGCCTTCGTCGAGGTCAACGAGCTCCTCGGATCCGAGCTCCGAGACCTGGCATTCGAGGTCCTGCACGGAGCCGACGAGCTGCAGCGCCCGATCTCCAATCCGCGGGTCCAGAAGCCCGGCCTCGCCTTCGCCGGATACTACGACTACATCAAGCCCGGGCGCGTCCAGATCATCGGTGCCAGCGAGACCGCCTACCTGCTGACGCAGCCGGTGGCGACGCGTGAGGAGCGCTGCACAGCGATCCTGGAGCGCCGGATCCCCGTCTTCATCATCACCAAGGGACTCGAGCCGATACCGGAGTTCGAACGCCTCGTCGCCGAGCACGGGACCCCGGTGCTGCGGTCCGCCGCGCTTTCCTCGACGGTGATCAAGCGAGTGAGTTTGTTCCTCGAAGAGCGTCTCGCGCCGTCGATCCATCTGCACGGCGTCCTGCTCGACATCTACGGGCTGGGCGTCCTCCTGATCGGCGCCAGTGGCGTCGGCAAGAGCGAATGCGCCCTCGATTTGATCACCCGCGGTCACAGCCTGGTGGCCGATGATCGGGTGACGGTCAAGCTCTACCCGAGCGGCGAGCTCGTCGGATCGAGTGACAAGCCGCTGCGCCACCATATGGAGCTGCGCGGGCTCGGCATCATCAACGTCCACGATCTCTTTGGGCTGGCCTCGGTACGGGAGCACAAAGCGATCGACCTGGTAGTCGAGCTCGAGAAATGGGACGAGTCCCGGGCCTACGACCGGCTCGGCCTCGACGAGAGCGTCTATCCAATTCTCGAGACGCCGTGTCCCTACATCAGAATGCCGGTCGCGCTCGGCCGCAACCTCTCGATCCTGGTCGAAATCGCCGCGCGCAATCACCTGCTCAAGATGCAGGGACACCACTCGGCTCGGCAGTTCGCCCGCCAGCTCGAAGAGCAGCTGGCCGCAGGGAGCAAGGAGTGAGCCTGGTACTGATCACCGGACTCTCGGGCTCGGGCAAGAGTACGGTAGCCAAGTGTTTCGAGGACTTGGGCTACTACTGCGTTGACAACTTGCCGTTGGAGCTGCTCGCTCAGTTGCTCGAGGATCCGTTTCGATTCAGTGGCACTGACCGGGGGGTCGCCGTGGTGACAGACGTGCGAGCACCAGGTTTCGCCGAGCAGCTGCCCAGGATCCTGACGCGGGAGAGCGTGGCGGCACACGAGCCTGTGGTGCTCTTTCTCGAGGCCGACGACGAGACGCTGGTGCGTCGCTTCTCCGAAACGCGCCGCAGCCATCCGATCGGGGACACCGGATCGTTGATCGAGAGCATCCGGCGCGAGAGGGAGCTGCTCTCGGAGTTGCGCGGGATTGCCGACCGGGTCTTCGACTCGAGCGAATGGACCATTCACGAGATCCGGCAACAGGTCAGGCGTGAGTTCGCCTCGCAGGACGAGGACGAGCTCGGGCCCAAGGTCACGTTGATGAGCTTCGGTTTCAAGTACGGCATCCCCTACGGCACGGACCTCCTCTTCGATGTCCGCTTCCTGCCCAACCCCCACTTCCAGGATGACCTGCGCGAACTCACCGGACTCGACGAGCCGGTGCTCGCCTTCCTCGAAGTGGAAGAGGAATACCGGGAGCTGGTCGAGCGCCTGCACGAGTTCCTCGCCTACCTACTGCCGCGCTACGCCACCGAACAGCGAAGTTACGTCTCGGTGGGCGTTGGCTGCACCGGGGGACGACATCGCTCGGTGGCGGTGACCGAGGAGCTCAGCAAGCGGCTCGAGAGAGCGGGCTGGACGCTGCGGGTGAGTCATCGGGATATCGCCCGGTAGCGGTGGAGGGGCCTTGATCCAAGTTCTGTTGCTAACTCGTGGGGGACTGGGCGACGAATGGCTCCTGGCCACGGCGGCGGTGTGCGGCCACCCGGCAGAGGGCATCGAGAGCCTTGGCCTAGGATGGGACGGATCGTGTGAGTCTGATCGTGCGCATGTGAGCACTACTATTGCTCGATTGCGCCGACGAGCACCCCTGCTCGTCCTGACCGATCTCCACGGCAGCACACCCACCAACCTCGCGGCCGAGCAAGCTGTGGACCCCGATGTCGTCGTGATCGCGGGCGCCAATCTGGCGATGGTTCTCCGGCTGGCCTGCGAGGATAGAGCTCAGCGCTCGCTCGACGAGCTCAGCCGTTGGATCTGCGATAAGGGGCGCTCGGCGATCCGTCGGATCGAGCCTTCAGAGACGGAGTCCGAGCCATGATCGTGCACACTGTCAAGCTCACGAATCGCCTCGGGCTTCACGCTCGGGCGGCGGCGAAACTCGTCCACCTTGCAGGCCAATTCAGCGCCGAGATCACCCTGGCCCTGGACGGCGAGAGCGTCGACGCCAAGAGCATCCTCGGTATCCTCCTGCTGGCCGCCGTGCAAGGCTCGGATCTGACCCTGAGCTGCGACGGCGTCGACGAGGACTCTGCCGCTACCGCCCTGACGGATCTCATCGAATCGCGTTTCGGAGAGCCTGAGTGAGCTCTGAACGCATCGTTCAGGGCCGCTCGATCGTAGCGGGTTTCGCCATCGGTCGGTTGGTGGCGCTCGCAGGACGGACCCACGACAGCTTCCGCCTGGCCATTACGGAGAACAAGGTCGGGACCGAAATCGTCCGCCTGCGGATGGCGGTCGACAAGGCCAGCACCGAGCTCGAGCGAACCCGCACCCATCTGACCGACTCGGCCGGCGAAGAGCTTGGCGCGATCTTCGACGCCCAGCACCTGCTGCTGCGCGACCCCGAGCTGCAGGGCAGAATCGAGACCCACATTCGCGAGCATCTGGTCAACTCCGAATGGGCGGTCACAGAGACCATCGGGCATCACTTGGAGCAGTTTGCGGCTCTCCAGTCGAGCCACTTTCGGGACCGCGCCGGCGACCTGCGAGATGTCGGGCTGGCGCTGCTGCGCGCCCTCACCGGCGACGCGCCGGAGGCGGTGAAGCGTCTCGAGTCCGCTGAACCTGTCGTCGTTCTGGCCCGCGACCTGACCCCCTCGGAGACCATCCGCCTCAGCCGAGTCGGCGTTATCGGTCTCGGCCTCGAGGTTGGCGGTCAGACCTCGCACACCGCGATTATCGCTCGTTCTCTCGGCATCCCCCTGGTGGCGGGTCTGGCGCGAGCAGCAGCCGCGGTGCCCGAGGCGAGCCATGCGATCGTGGACGGCGAGCGCGGCCTCGTCGTCCTCGATCCGGAACCGGAGACGCTAAAGCGGTACGGCCGCCAAGCGGCGGAGTCCGATCGGCGAGCCGCGACTCTAGTCGCAGCAGCCAACGTCGAAGCGGTCACGCAAGATGGCGTTCACATCCAGCTCCTGGCCAACATCGATCTCCCCGACGAACTGCCCGACATCGCCAAGTACGGGGCCGAGGGCATCGGGCTCTACCGCAGCGAGTTCCTCTTCATCGAGCGCAGCCCTGATCTGCCGACCGAGGACGAGCAAGTCCAGGTCCTGCGCGACATGCTCGAGGCCGCGGCACCGGGCCCGACGGTAGTTCGCACTTTCGACCTCGGCGGGCGCAAGCTGGCCCGGGAGGTGATCGAGACTCACGAGGACAATCCGGTCCTCGGACTGCGGGGCATCCGTCTCACCCTCCATCGGCGCGACATCTTCAAGTCCCAGGTGCGCGCGATTCTGCGCGCCGGAGCTCACGGCCAACTGCGGGTTCTCTTGCCCATGGTGACCGGGGTGGAGGAGATCGACGAGTTTCGCCAACTGGTGGGGGAGTGCGCGGCCGAGCTCGAGGGCGAGGGGCAGGAGTTCAGCACAGAGTTCCGGCTGGGCGCGATGGTGGAGGTCCCGTCGGCAGCCCTGATCGCCGACCACTTGGCGCGTAGGGTTGATTTTCTCGCCCTAGGCACCAACGACCTGGTGCAGTACGCCCTGGCGGTCGATCGCGGCAACGAGCACGTAGCCTACCTCTACGAGCCGCTGCATCCGGCCATCTTGCGCATGGTACGCTTCGTCGTCGACAGTGCCCGCAAGGGCGACGTCGGAGTGATGATCTGCGGTGAGGTGGCCGCCGACCCTCGGGCGACGGCTCTCATGCTGGGCTTGGGGCTACGACGTTTGTCAGTGACGCCAAGGGCCATTCCGGTCATCAAGCGGCAGGTCCGCTCCCTCGTGCTGGACGGTCTGCCCGCAATCGCGGAACAGTGCTTGGAAGCCGAATCGGCCCGCGAGGTGGAAGCCATCATGCACAACGCCGGTATCGTAGAGAGCCCCGAAGCCCAATAGCGCAGGACGACTGGAACCATGCTCAAGCCAGTGGATCGAATAGAGAAGCCTTGGGGCTATGAGCTCATCCTCGCCCATACCGAGCGCTACGTCGGCAAGATCCTCCATGTCGATGCCGGACACGCGCTCTCGCTGCAGTACCACGAGGAGAAGGACGAGACGCTCTATCTTTTTCGCGGCGAGTTCGAGCTCATCGTCGAAGAGGAGGGCGAAATGGTCCAGCGCACGGTCACCGAGGGCGAGTCATACCATATCCCGCCCCTCACCAAGCACCGGATGATCGCCGGATCCGAGGGTTGCGACATCTTCGAGGTCTCGACGCCGGAGCTCGACGACGTGGTTCGGCTCGAGGACCGTTATGGGCGCGTCTGACCGCAAGAGAAACACACTCCTGGCTCTGCTGGCGCTTCCCCTGACGCTGGCGGGATGCTCTGGCGGCCCGGATGTCGATCTCGAGTTCCAGCCCACCCAAGCCAAGGCCGAGATCGAGCACACCAAGCAGGCGGCCGAGAGCGGGGAAGCGGCAGCCCTGCCCGGAGCTCCCGATCCGGTGGTCGAAGAGGCACCCCCGGCAGCGCCCGAGGTTGCCAAGCCGATCGATCCCACGGCGCCGATCCATTTCAAGACGCCCATCGTCGAAGAGCCGGCGCCCGTCAAGCCCACCCTCTTCGAGGCTGCCGAGGCCGAGCGCCAGCGAAGGCTGAAAGCCGGGTCGGCGGCCATCGTCATCACCGACGATAACCTCGCGAACTACGCAAAGGCCGGCAATCTGACCGAGATGATCACGCACGGTGTGACTCCTGATGCGAGCACTTCAGGCGAGGCCGAAGCTCCGAGCGAAGTCGATCGAGAGACCTACTGGCGCATCCGAGTCCGCGACGCCCGCCTGGCCTGGCGGGCCGCCGCCGACCGCTTAGGCGAGCTCGAGCGACAGGTCGCCCAGTTGCGCTACGACTTCTACTCTCATGACGACCCCTTCTACCGCGATTCCCAGATCAAACCCGCTTGGGACCGGACGGCGGTCGAGGTCGAGCAGGCGCGACTGCGAGCCCGGGATCTCGAATCCCAGGTTCGGCGGGTTCTCGAAGAGGGATGGGCAGAAGGGGCACTGCCGGGCTGGTTGCGCGAGGGCATCGACTTCGAGCCCGAGAGCGCGAAGGAGCGCCAAGGCGGCCAAGCCGCCCCGCCCGAGGCGGCGGAGGTGATAGAGCCCCCGATCTATGAGGTACCACCGGTTTGAGTATCCTGCCCACCGAGGCGCCGCGCCGCTTCTACGTCGAGACCTGGGGCTGCCAGATGAACGAGCTCGACAGTCAGCGCATGGCTGGCCAGCTCATGCAGCAGGGCCTGCTGCCGACTCGCGACGCGACAGAGGCCGACGTCATCCTGCTCAACTCATGCAGCGTCCGCGACAAGGCCGAGCACAAGGTCTACTCGCGACTCGGTCAGTACCGCTTGCTCAAGCAAAAGCGACCGGGGCTGCTGATCGGACTGTGCGGCTGCGTCGCCGAGCAGGAGGGCAAGCGTGCGCTCTCCCGTGTACCGGACCTCGACTTCGTCCTCGGGACCGCCCGCGTCGGAGAGCTCAGCGACGTCATCAAGCGCCGCCGCCGAGGCGAGCGCATCGTCGCCACCGGCTTCACCGATCAGCGCCACTACGAGATCGACCAGATCTCGCGCCAGGGCGAATACAAGGGCATGGTGACCCTGATCGAAGGCTGCGACAAGAGGTGCACTTTCTGCATCGTGCCCCTGACTCGGGGACCGGAGCGCAGCCGTCCGCTCAGCGAGGTCCTGCGCGAGGTGCGGCACCTCCTCGACTACGGTTTTCGCGAGATCGAGCTGCTGGGACAGACGGTCAACCACTGGCGCGAGCCAGGCGGCCAGGAGGACTTCGCCGACCTGCTCGACGCCGTGGCGCGCATCGACGGGGTCGAGCGGCTGCGCTTCGTCACCTCGTATCCGCGGGACTTCACTTCGGCCATGGTCGAGCAGTTTGCCCGTCATCCCAACATCTGTCCCTACCTCCACCTGCCGGTTCAATCGGGCTCGGACAGGATGCTGCGCCTCATGGGGCGTGGCTACACCGTCGAGCAATACCGCAACCTGGTTGCCGAGTTGCGCCGGGCACGGCCCGAGATCTCTCTTTCTACCGACCTCATCGTCGGCTTCCCGGGCGAGACCGAAGAGGACCACCGGGCCACTCTGGAGTTGGTGGAGGAGATTCGCTTCGGTTCGTTCTTCGCCTTCAAGTACTCTCCGCGCCCCGGCACTGCCGCTCCGAAGCTGCCGAATCCGGTCGACGACGCTACCGCCGGTCGGCGTCTGCAGGAGCTCTTCCGCCTGCAGGAGCCGATTCAGCTCGGGCTCAACGAGAGACTCGTCGGCACCCGTCAGGACGTCCTGGTGACCGGCTGGGGTAAAGAACCGGGTGTCCAGAAAGGACGAACGGTCTGTCATCGCGTGGTCCACTTCGCCGCCGGTGAGGCCCCGGTGGCGCCGGGCGAGATCACCGCCGTCGAAATCTCCCGCGCCCTGCCTCACAGCCTGCTGGGCCGGCACCTTGACGCTGTACCGGTAGCGGGCACAGAATTGGCATCCCATGTCGAACGACACATCTGACGAGCCGGTCGAGATGCAGATCAAGGGTCTGATGCTCGACCCTTCGTCCAACACGCCCATCGTCATTCTGCGCGACGACTCTGAGCGTCTCTTCCTGCCAATCTGGATCGGCGTCTTCGAAGCGAACGCCATCGCGATGGAACTCGAGGAGACCGCGGCGCCTCGTCCGATGACCCACGATCTCTTCTACAACACGCTGAGCGCCGCCGACGTCACCCTGGAGCGCGTACTGATCCGGGACCTTCAGGACAAGACCTTCTTCGCCGCGCTTTGCCTGGTCAGTGGGGGAGAGGCATTCGAGATCGATGCGCGCCCGAGCGACGCCCTGGCGCTCGCGCTGCGCGCAAAGGCACCGATTTTCGTGCTGCAATCGGTCCTCCAAAAGGCCGAAGCCATCGACCTGGTGCAGAAGATTAACGACGACGACGAGCTCAAGCGCTGGCTCGCCGACGTCGACCCGGAAGAGCTCGGCAAGTACCCGATGTAGCTGAGTCACCGCTTGGCTCCGGCTCATAACTCCCTCAAATTGAGAAAGTTACAGCCAATGTCGGCGCGCCGACATCGCGCGCCGAGCCCCGGCGTGCGATCCCTTGACCCTCGGCAGGCCATGTCCTACACTGCCGGGTAACCGGCATGATCCTGGCTATCGCCAATCAGAAGGGTGGTGTGGGCAAGACCACGACCGCGATCAACGTCGCGGCGGCGATGGCCGCCAAGGGTCTCAAGACCCTGCTCATCGACCTCGACCCTCAGGCCAACAGCTCGATGACCTTCCTCGAGCCGGAGACGATAGGGCGCAATGTCTACGACGCTCTGGCCGAAGACGAGATCAGCCTGGAAGAGGTCGTCTACAAGGTTACAGACGTGGACAACCTCTGGGTTGCCCCCTCGTCGATCGCACTGGCCAAGATGGAGGCCAAGCTGGTCGGAGAGTTCGACAGCTACTACCGGCTACAGGACTCGGTCGAGCCGATCCGCAACGACTACGACTACATCATCATCGACACACCTCCGACCCTGGGCCTCATCACCGTCAATGCTCTGGTGGCGGCCACCCACATCCTGATCCCGATCCAGGCAAGCTATTTCGCCCTCGAGGGGACCGATGACTTGCTCGAGACGGTCGACAAAGTCAAGGCCAGGGCCAACCCCGAGCTGCAAATTCTCGGCGCCGTGCTGACCTTGTTCGACAGGCGTACCCTGCTGTCGCGGGACATCCGGGAGCAGGTGCGTGAGGTCTTCGGCGACAAGCTGTTCGAAACCGCGATCTCGAAGAGCGTCAGGCTGGAGGAGAGTCCCGCCTACCGGGAGTCGATCTTCAGCTTCGCTCCCAAATCCAGCGGCGCCTTCGAGTACTACAAACTTTCTGAGGAGATCCTCGGCCGGGTGTGAGCCGCGAGCACGGCTGGTGAGAATCTCGAGCTAGCGTCCAGCGGGGAGGCAAAGAATGTCCGATCGATCCAGCAGCCGGCGGGGTCTCCCGTCCCGAATCAAGATGCGGCACGACACGCACTTCATCGACGAGCTCACGACCCGGCATCAGGATCCCGTGGGCATGATGGTGCCGCTGGCCAGTCTCGCTCCCGATCCCAACCAACCCCGCACTGCGATGGGAGATCTCGACGACCTGGCGGGATCGATCCGCGAAAGGGGCATCCTCGAGCCGATTCTCGTACGCCCCCTCCCGCGTCCGACAGCGGAAGGGGCGCAGTACCGGATCATCTCCGGTGAGCGCCGGTTTCTCGCCGCCCGGCAGGCAGACCTCGCCGACGTGCCGGTCATCGTCTTCGAAGTCGACGAGGACGAGGCGATCGAGATCGCGCTTATCGAGAACCTGCAGCGCAAGGATCTCACTCCATTCGAAGAGGCTGAGGGTTTCAGGGCGCTGGCTCAGCGCCATCACTACACCCATCAGGAGATCGCGAGCGCCGTGGGCAGGTCGCGAAGCCTCGTCAGCGAGACGCTGAAGCTGCTGGAAATGCCTCCCCGAGTCCGGCAGGCGGCGGAGTCGCTGGATATCGTCTCCAGGTCGCTCCTGCTAGAGATCGTGCGCGCCGCCGGAGGCGACGAGGCGGCCATGCTCGCCATGCTCGAGCAGTCGGCCGAAGGGCAACTGAGTCGCGACGACGTGCGGGCGGAGAGCAAGGCGCGGCGGCCCCGGGCCAAGGCGCGACGTAAGCCGCACGTGTTCAAATTTCGCGCACCGGACAAGAGCTTCAACCTCGCCCTGAGCTTCCGACGCAGCGAAGTGGACCGCGGCGATCTCATTGGCGCCCTGGAAACCATCCTCGCCGAGCTGCGAAGCGCTGAGTTGGCAGAGGAGGGTTTGCTCCCGGCGGCCAAAATGCGGCCAGAAGAGGAGTAGCTTGGCGGCGTAGGTCTCGGGTTCCATGGGCTTGGATTGGGACCGAAGTTGACATAATATATCTTATCGGACTCAAAGGTCGCCACCGAACTGCCGCCACCACCTTCCGCCACGGCGCTCTCGGGCTCTCCTTTCGGACGAGTCTTCGGGTATCCTCTCGCCCGTGCACACGCTCTATCGCTACGTTTCGCGCGAGCTGATCGGCCCCGTCACTCTCGGCACGGGCGTGTTCACGTTCCTGCTGCTCTTGCAGTTGCTCTACCGCCTGGCGCGGATGATCATCGTCAACGACGTGCCGGTGCTCCAGGTCGGCATGCTGCTGCTGCGGTCGCTGCCTAACATTCTGGTGTTGACCGTTCCGATGGGGCTGCTCTTCGGCATCCTCGTCGGCATGGGGCGGCTAGCCGCCGACAGCGAGCTCACCGCCATGCGAGCCGCGGGCATCAGCCTCACCCAGCTCTATCGGCCGATCTTTCGCCTCTCGGTGACCCTGATGTTCGTCACCGGGGTGCTCTATCTGTTCATCCTGCCGCGGGCCAATTCCGCCGTCCAGCTCCAGTTTCTCGAAATCTCTGCCAACAGCCCGACCAAACAGGTCCAGGCTCGCCAGTTCTACGAGGAGTGGGAGGGCAAGATCCTCTACGTCTTCGACGCTCCGACGGACGAGGACAGATGGTACGGCGTGTTTCTGGCCGAGGATCTGCCGAGCGGCGTCACCAAGGTGACGACCGCGCGCTCGGGCGAGCTGCGCCTCGACGTCGCCAACGACCGGTTGCTCTTGGTACTGGACAGCCCGGTGACGCACGAGGTCAATCTGGAAGACCCCGAGCGCTACGACACCACGGCGTTCGAAACGTCGAGCCAGGTTCTCGAGGACCACTTCACCGCCAACCAGCGCCAGAAGTTCGGGTTCTCCAAGGACGCGCGTTCGATGACGTTCGAAGAGCTCCTCGCACAGCGGGCACGAACCCGCAACTCACCCCAGCTCAGGCGCACCGCCGAGGTCGAGCTCCACAAGCGCTTCGCCATCCCCATGGTGTGCCTGGTCTTCGCCCTGCTCGCCCTGCCGCTCGCGGTCTCGGCACAGCGCTCCTCCGGGCGCTCCTCCGGCTTCGCGTTATCGGTCGGCATCATCGTTCTCTATTGGATCCTGCTCGCCAACGGCGAGGACGCGGCCGTGAGCGGCAGGTGGCCAGTGGGACCGTCGATCTGGTTCGCCAACGCCGTGCTCGCCGTCGCCGGCCTTTTCCTCCTCTGGCGCCGCAATAGCGATCGCACAGTCTTCGGGGATTTCGGCCGCCTCGCTCGGTTTGTGCGCCGGCTCACGAGCCGCCGGGACCGTGGCGCGCAGAGCCCCGAGCGGCGAGCGACGAGCGCCGCGAAAAGCGAGCGACAGCGGGCTCTGACTGTGCGGCTCCCCCACTTCGGCCGGGGCATGCCGAGCCTGCTCGACCGCTACGTCTTCCGCACTTTCCTCGGCATCTTCTCCCTGGTCCAGTGCTCCCTCATTGCAGTGTTCCTGATCTCCAACCTGACGGAGACGATGGGCGAGATCCTCGAGAATGAGATCGCCGGAGAAGTCGTCTTCGACTACTTCAAGTATCTTTCGCTCCAGGTCTTCTACGACGTAGCGCCCATCGCCGTGCTGCTGACCACCCTGATCACCTTCGGCCTGTTCTCGCGAACCAACGAGATCACCGCCGTCAAGGCGCTCGGGATCTCGCTCTACCGCCTCTCGATTCCCGCCGCCGTCGCCGCGGCCTGCGTCATGCTGGTGAGCTTCGCCCTCGAGGCGGCGATCCTGCCGGCGTCGAATCAGAAGGTCGCTCGCCTCAAAGACCAGATTCGAGGCGAGAAGATCCGCACCTATCGCCGCGCCGACCGCAACTGGCTCTTCGGCCAGGGCCGCTACATCTACAACTACCGAGCCTACGACGCGGAGACTCAGGCCTTGCACAATCTGCAGGTCTTCGAGTTCGACGAGAATACCTTCGAGCTGACCCGCCGCCTCTACTCGGCGCGAGCCCAGTACATTGGCGACGCTTGGCTCTTCGAGGCGGGCTGGACGGCACAGTTCTCCGGCGGCAAGGTTCTCGACTTCAAGGCGTTCGACACACCGGCCATCGATGCCTACCCAGAGACCCCGGAATACTTCGAGTCTGAGTTTCGCCGCCCGAGCTCGCTCTCGTATCCCGAGCTCAAGAAGTACATCACCGACATCGAAGGCAGCGGCCGCAGCGTGCCGGAAATGAGAATCGAGCTCTACAAGAAGATCTCCAACCCGGTCGTGTGCCTGGTGATGGCGCTCGTGGCTCTGCCCTTCTCCTTCCGCCTCGGCAAGCGCGGGGCACTCTACGGCGCCGGGTTCGGCGTCATTCTCGGCATGGTCTTCTTCGGCGTGCTCGCTTTCTGCACCACCCTCGGCGAAACCGGTGCCCTACCCCCGGCGATCGCCGTCTGGAGCCCCAACGTGGCGTTCGCGCTCTGCGCTGTCTATCTGTTTCTGGGCATAGAGACCTAGCAGCTCGTGGCAGAAGTCGTGCGAGTCGCGTGGCACGGCTCTCAGAGCTCTCCGTCCTTAGAACCGCGACAGATCGCGCCCGAAAAGCCGAGCCTTGATCCAGTCGAAGAGGACCTTCACCTTGTTGGCCGGGCTGACCAGTTTCGTCAGGTAGACCGAGCGCCAGAAGAGCCAGGCGGTGCGACCGCTCCACTGCGTGTTCGGGAGGTCGGCCAAGGCTTTGCCGCCCCCGATGTAGGCCAGCATTCCCCTGCGCTTGTAGCCGAAGGGCTGCAGCTCCCCCTTGCGCCTCAGGACCTCGGCCAGGTAGCTACCCTGCTGCTGCGCCACCTGCGCCGTCGCCGGCAGCGGTGGATCACCGCAGGCAGCGCAATCACCCACGGCATAGACGTTCGCGCGAGTGGACACTCGTAGGTAGCGATCGACGATCACCCGGCCGTCGCTCGCGGTCGGCAGGCCGAGATCCGCGATCAGGGGCACCGGCGCGTTGCCCCCGGCCCAGATCACGAGCCCGTAGCGTAGGGTGCGGCCGTCCTCGAAGAAGATCTCGGATGACTCGATCCGAGCCACCGGCGACCCGGTTCGGACCTCGATGCCCTCGCGCTGGAAGTGGCGCCGCGTGTACTCGCTCAGGGCGTGGTCGAAGCTCCCGAGGAGCCGCTCGCCGGCCTCGAGGAGGACCAGTCGCGCCACTGGTGCCAGCGCCGGGAAGGCCTTGTGCAGCTCCCTGGCCAGCAGGTCCTGGATCTCCGCCGCCACCTCGACACCCGTCGGGCCACCACCAACGACCACGAAGCGCAGCCGGCGTTCGACCTCGGCCAACGGCAGCCCCGGGATGTCGGCGCCGGCGAAGCGCTCGAGCACCGCTCGGCGCATGGCTCGACCATCCTCTACGCTAGCCAGGGAGAGAGCGAATCGTTCGACTCCCGAGATGCCGTAGTTGCTTACCGCCGCACCCACCGCCAGCACCAGAACGTCGTACTCGATCTCGAAGCACTCCTCCCCCACCGCCGAGCAGCAGGCGACGCGACGCGCATCGAAATCGACCTGCTCGGCCGCGGCCTCGAGCAGATGCGCGTGCCGCTGGCGCCGCCGCAGGGGCTCGAGAATGCTGCGGAATTCGACGCTGCCGCTCACCGCCGAGGGCAGGAGTGGGGTGAAGAGGAAGTAGTTGCGGGGACTGACGACCGTCACCTCGAGCGGTGAGCGGCGCAGCGCACGAATCAGGGAGTAACCGCCGAACCCGCTTCCCAGCACCACGAGCTTGCGTGGTTTGAGTCTCTTGTTGGCCACAGCCCGGCTACGCTATCGCAGCCGCTACGCCGCGCCAGGCCCCTGATAGCATGCCAGGCGCCGTGGGCATCTTCTTTCTCTTTCTTCTCGCCCTCGCCGCCGGCTCACTCTCCACCCTGTTTTGGATCCCGGAGGACGATCTCGGCCGGGGTTATTTCCAGACCAACGCACTCATCGTCCTAGGGCTGCTCGGACTGGCGACGGCTTTGCTGCTGTTCGACGGCGTAGCGCCCTTCGGCGACTCGGCGACCGCCGGGCGCTGGGCCGTGCTGAGTGCCCTGGCCGCCGCCTTCGGCTACTACGCGGGCGTCTGGCGCCAGACCTGGCACGGTGCACGCCTCGCCGCCGGGCTCACGCTGGCCGCCGCCACGGCGGCCCTGTGGCTCGCCGGCCGTGCGCTCGTGGTGCCGCTCTCCGCCCTGCCCTACCACCAACCGCTGCTGGCGGCGAACCTTCTCACCTCCGCTCTGGTGCTCGGCTGGGCCGTCATCACCATGCTGCTCGGCCACTGGTATCTGGTGGCGCCCAAGCTGACGTTCAGACACCTGATCGTCTACTGCTGGGTCTTGCTCGGCGTGGTCGTGGCCCGTTGCGTGGCCGTCATCCTGACCCTCACCTCGGCCGGCCTGGTCGACCGCTTTGCCGAGCCCAACCCTTGGCGCCTGCTGACCGGCTTCGAGGGGCAGGGCATGTTCTTCTGGTTCCGGATCCTCTGGGGGCTGGGCATTCCACTGACGCTCGCCTTGATGTCGCTCTCCTGCGCCCGGCAGCGCTCCAATCAATCGGCCACCGGCATCCTCTACGTCCTCGTCGTCGGCGTCCTGATCGGCGAGATCACGGCCTACTACCTGAGCGCCACCACCGGAGTGCCGGTCTAGTGTCGGAGACACGACGCTAGGTGCGCATACGGACACAATGTAAGTCCTGCGGGCTTCCGTTCCGCGACGTGCTGACGCGCGACACCGAGGTAGTGGGCTGCCCCGGTTGCGGCGAGAGTCGCGCGGTCGACCTGGCAGGCTGGCCGGAGGATGCACCGGAGACGGTTACCTTCTGCCCGGTCTGTGCCTGCAAACATCTCTACCGACAGCGTGACGTCAACCGCGGGTTCGGCTGCCTCCTGGTTGCGATCGGCGCGGTGCTCGTGCCGTGGACCTACGGCTTGTCGTTGGTGCTCCTGGCGGGCGTCGACTTCTGGCTGTACTTCAAACTCGGCCAGTCGGTCGTCTGCTATCGCTGCGACACGGTCTATCGCGACGCCAGGCCCGGCCCCCGGCAGGGCGAGTTCGATCTGCTCAAGCACGACGTGCTCAAATACGGCAAAACCTGGCAGGAAGTCGACCTGGCGGGGAGCTAGATCAGGCTGGCTAGGTCCCCTCCTCCCAGGAGGCCTGGTACTCACGCTGCTCGTCGGTCAACTTCTCGATCTCGATGCCGAGCGACTCGAGCTTGAGTGTCGCCACCGCGTGGTCGAGGCCTTGCGGCAGCTGATGCACGCCGGCCTCGAGGGAGCTGTGGGTCAATAGCTCCACCGCCTGGGCCTGGTTGGCGAAGCTCATGTCCATCACCGCCGCGGGATGCCCCTCGGCGGCAGTGAAGTTGATCAAGCGTCCCTCACCCAAGAGGTAGAGGCGTCGCCCGTCGAGCAGCCGGAACTCCTCGACCAGAGGGCGAACCTCGGTCTGCTCCTGGGCCAGCTCTGCGAGTCCCGGTAGGTCGAGCTCGACGTCGAAGTGTCCGCAGTTGCAGATGATCACGCCATCCTTCATCGCGTTGAAGTGCCGCTTGCTGATGACGTGCTTGTTGCCTGTGGCCGTGATGAAGATGTCGCCTAGCGGCGCCGCCTTGGCCATCGACATGACCCGACAGCCGTCGAGCAGCGCTTCTAGAGCCCGCACCGGCGCGACGTCGATCACCACGACCGATGCGCCGAGACCGGCCGCTCGGCTGGCGACACCGCGCCCGGCCCAGCCGTATCCCACGACGACCACGGTCTTGCCGGCAATGAGTACGTTGGTGGCCCGGATGATGCCGTCAAGGGTACTCTGGCCGGTGCCGTAGCGGTTGTTGAACAGGTACTTGGTCTCGGAATCGTTGACCGCGATGACCGGGAACTCGAGCGCCTCGTGGCGTGCCATCGCGCGCAGTCTGAGCACCCCGGTCGTGGTCTGCTCCGTGGCGCCGCGGATGCCACCGAGGATCTCCGGCCGCTCCTTGTGCACGAGCGATATCAGGTCCGCTCCGTCGTCGAGCAGCAGGCTCGGTGCGGTGTCGAGGACGCTGTTGAGGGCCTGATAGTAGGCCTCTGTGTCCTCACCTCGGCGGGCGAAGACCGCGACGTCGTAGTCCGCCACCAAACTGGCCGCGACTTCGTCCTGGGTCGAAGAGGGGCTACTGGCCGAGAGCGCGATCTGGGCCCCGCCCTCACACAGCGTTCGCATCAGGTTCGCGGTCTCGCTGGTGATGTGCAGGCAGGCACCGACTCGGACTCCGGCGAGGGGCTTCTCGTCACGGAAACGCCGCCGGATTCCCCGCAGCACCGGCATGAGCTGGTCGGACCAGTCGATGCGTTGGTTTCCGGCTCCGGCCAGTCGCATGTCGGCGATCTCGGACGCTGCCTTCTGAGGAGAGCTCATGCTCGTAACTGTCGCCCTTCGCGGGACTGCCCAGCCGCTACTGCGTTGGACTCAGCCCACGGGAACCGGGGTCTTACCGGAGACGCCGGCGACGGCACGAATCTCGGCCGCGCGCCTCGTGCTTTCCCAAGTAAAGCCGTCACCCTCGCGACCGAAGTGGCCGTAGGAGGCCGTCGGCCGGTAGATCGGCCGCCGCAGGTCGAGATAGTCGATGATGCCCAGCGGCGTCAGCGGGAACTGTACCCGCACGATGCGCTCGAGCTCGCGATCGGGGACCACGCCGGTGCCGAAGCAGTCAACGTGGACCGACACCGGTTCGGCCACACCGATCGCATAGGCCAATTGGACGGCCACGCGCTCGGCCAGCCCGGCGGCCGCCAGGTTCTTGGCCACATAGCGCGCCATGTAGCTGGCCGAGCGGTCGACCTTGGTCGGGTCCTTGCCCGAGAAGGCCCCGCCGCCGTGGCTCCCGACCCCGCCGTAGGTATCGACGATGATCTTGCGGCCGGTGAGGCCGGAGTCGCTGGCGGGCCCGCCCTGCACGAAGCGGCCGGTGGGGTTGATGAAGATGCGGTCGGC
>JAPUJD010000080.1 GCA_027296385.1 Acidobacteriota bacterium
GCCGTCCTGCTGTCCAGTGCCTCCATCGACATCCGGATCCCAGGCAGGATCACGCCGCCGACGTACTCGCGCCGCGCCGTGATGACTTCGACGGTCGTAGCAGTGCCGAAATCCACGACGATGAGATTCTCGTCCGGAAAACGGTGGGTCGCGGCGATCGCGTCGGCGATCCGGTCGCTCCCCACCTCGCGCGGATCCTCGTACCGGATGCGCAGGCCGGTCTTGACTCCTGGCTGCAGCACGAAGGGTTCGAGATCGAAGTACTTCAGACAGGCGTTGCGCAGCGAGTGCACGAGATCCGGCACGACCGAACACAGCGACACGGCGGTCACCTCCGACGGCTCGACACCGTTCTCGCGCAAAGCAGAGCGCAGGAAGATTCCGAGCTCGTCCGAGGTCGGCTTGTTCCTGGTCGTCAGGCGAAAGTGGAACTCGAGTTTCTCGGTAGCGAAGACGCCGCCCACGATGAGGCTATTGCCCACGTCGAGGCACAGAATCATCTCGTCTCCTCCATCAGCGAGTCGAGCGGGACGTTGTCGATCAGGCGGATGCCGCCCAAACGAACGGCGCCGAAGCGCCGGTGGGTGGAATCCTGGATGTACTCGACTTCAAAGCCCTTCGCCTCGAGCTCACGCCGGATCTCTCGGGGCTGCCGCCGGGAGCCGAGGAGGGCGGCGAAAAGCGCCGCCTGACGCCGTTGCGGGCGGCTCAGCAACGCATTGCGTGAGGAGACGGCGAGCCCGTCCTCGTGACGTAGAGTCGGACACGCCACGATAGCGACATCGAGGAAAAAATCGCGAACCAGGCCGCGGACCAGCTCGAGCTGCTGAAAGTCCTTTTCGCCGAAGTAGGCGCGTGT
The DNA here is from genome assembly GCA_027296385.1 of Acidobacteriota bacterium. Lineage (GTDB taxonomy): Bacteria > Acidobacteriota > Thermoanaerobaculia > Multivoradales > JAHEKO01 > CALZKB01. The sequence goes on from JAPUJD010000080.1 coordinate 860, forward strand.
CGGTCGGATGATGTGGAGCAGCTTGAGGACGACCGTCAGCACGCCGTCGAAGTGACCGGGCCGATGCTCGCCGCATAGGCTCCGGCTGAGTTCGTTCTCCACTACGCGGTAGCGATAGCCGTTCGGGTACATCTCCTCGCTGGAGGGACAGAAAAGGTAGTCCACGCCCAGCCGTTCGGCGGTCTCGCGGTCGGCAAAGAAGGACGCCGGATAGCTTTCCAGGTCCGCGCCGTCGGAGAACTGCGTGGGGTTGAGGAAGACGCTCAACACCGTGACGTCGTTCTGCGCCAGCGAGCGCTCGATGAGCGACGCGTGGCCCCGATGCAGCGCCCCGAGCGTGGGGACGAAGCCGATCTCGAGATTGTCGAGATCGGCCCTAACGCGAAGCCGTCGCCACGCCCCGACCGTGTGCAGGCACCGTGTCATGGTAGCTCTCCTCGTCGTTGGGAAACTCGTGAGTCCTCACGTCTTCGGCGTAGCGGTCTAGGGCTTGGCGAATGAGCTCGTGGCCCTGAAGATAGCGCCGGACGAAGCGCGGCTGGAAGCCCTCGTCGAGCCCGAGCAGGTCGTGCAGCACGAGGACCTGGCCTGAGGTGTGCGGTCCGGCGCCGATGCCGATGGTCGGGATAGCCAAGGCTTCGGTCACCGTCCGGGCAACGGGGCTGGGCACAGCCTCGAGCACGACGGCAAAACAGCCGAGCTGCTGCAGGCTGCGAGCGTCATGGAGAAGGGCCGCCGCCGCCCTTTCGTCGCGCGCCTGGACTCGGAACCCACCGAGCTGATGCACCGATTGCGGCGTCAGGCCGAGGTGCCCCATCACCGGCACGCCCCCTTCCACCAGGGAGCCAATCACGTCTTCGTGCCCGCGCACTCCCTCGATCTTGACCGCCTGGGCGCCCGCCTTCATCAGACACTCTGCGGCGGCCACCGCGTGAGGCGTCCCCTGGCGGTGAGCGAGGAACGGGAAGTCGCCGATGGTGAGTTTCTCTGGTGCGCCACGGCGCACGGCCGCGATGTGTTCGGCCATCAACTCGATCGTCGCCGGAAGGGTCGAATCGTGGCCGTGCATCACCATGGCGGCGCTGTCGCCGACCAGGATGCAGTCGATCTCCGAGGCCTCGATGAGGCGCGCAGACCAGGCGTCGTAGCAGGTCACCATCACAATCGCGTCCCCGGATGCACGGTAGCGGGCGAAGTCCTGAATCGTCTTCATGCCGCTGTCTCCCTGGCGACGGGCTGAGTCGAGTCCACGAAGACGCGGTAGATTTGTGCCAGGTCGTCGAGATGCGCGGCGTCCAGTGCTTCGACGTTTTGATCGATCGTCTCGCGATCAGCGCGCGCGATCGGGCCAGTGAGTGCTCGCTGCCGATCGGCCGATTGGAGGTTGGCCGCGATCTGGCACAAGTACGGAGCCACCAGCTCGGGGTCGATGCCCCACCGGCCCTCCAGCTCGGCGAAGAATCGCTGCCAGAGCAGGGTCGTGAGGTTGCCCGCTGCAACGCACAGCGCGTGATAGAGCGGCTTGTCCGCCGCCGGGATCGCGACCGACGGATTCCCGAGGCCGGGCAGCAGCTCATCGAAGCGAGGACCCTCACTCTCGACCACGAACGGGATCGTCGGATATACGGCCGGCTCGTAGGGCTCGGGCCCGAAGGTGCAGAGCGGATGAGCGCTCCAGGCACCCTCGATCCTCCGGCTACCAGAGAAGTGGACCCAGGTCGGGCCCTCGCTCGTCGCGTGGCGCGAGACGAAATCGGCCAGCGCATCGTCGCGAATGGCGAGCAACACGCGATCGAACGCGCCCAGCGCGGCGGTCGGCTCCGGAGCGCCTCCCGGTGGAGGGGTTTCGTGCCAGCCTTGCCGACGGCTCCACTGGTGGCAGGGAATGTCGAGCTGCCGTAGGTAGGTCCTGAGATGTAGTGCGAGTTGGCCATCTCCGAGGAGAAGCCAGGGCTTCGCGCGCGGTACCTGTCCCATGGATCAAGTCCTTTCTCGAGACCGCTCGAGGCGGTGTCGAAGCGAAGTGGGAACTGGGAAAGAGCTGTTGAGACGCTAGAGTCGCCGTAACCGAGCCGGGCTCGGAAGTATCGACGCTCCGGCGGCATCCTACCGCACCAAAGGGTCGGGGACGCTTCGCGCTAGCCTCTCGACTTGGCAGCTCGCCAGTCGCGCAGCATCTCCGGCAGGTACTTGAGGGCAGCCTGGATCCTCATCTCGAGTCCCTTCTCGCGCGCCGGCACGCCCCAGACGGTCTGCCCCGGCGCAACGTCCTTGAACGCCACCGACGCTCCTCCGATAGCTGCCCCGGCGCCGATCTCCAGGTTGTCCGAGGTCCCCGCGTGGCCGGCCAAGATCGCCTTGTCGCCGATC
>JAPUJD010000081.1 GCA_027296385.1 Acidobacteriota bacterium
AGCCGCCGTGGGCGAGCTCGAAGCGAGTCTGGCCGCGCTCGCCCTGCGCTGGCAGGAGCTGAGCGGCTAGCAGCTCGCGGCGGCTCGTCACGGAGGCATGGGTTCGTGAGATATTGGCCGCTACAACGGAGGTAAGGGAACAACGCGATGCCGAGGTTCGAGTGTCAGGTCTGCGATGCCCGGTTCGATGTGCCGCAAGCGGCGCTCGACAAGTATCCGGGGTGGCAACCGAAGTACTGCCGCGATCATTCGCCGAACAAAAAGGCGGGCAAGTCCTCAGCGGCCAAGCGCTCTGCAAGCTCTGCGCGTGCTTCTGGTGGTGCCAAGCGCGAGGAGCACCTGACACGGGCTCAGGTGCTCGCCAAGTATCAGGACGGGCCTTCGAGCGGGGTGTTCACCGACGGCAGCTCGATCCCGAATCCCGGGCCCGGCGGCTGGGGCATGGTCTGGGTGGACGACGGCCGGATCGTCGCCGAGCGCCACGGCCACGAGAGCGATACGACCAACAATCGCATGGAGCTGACGGCGCTGATCGAGGCCTACCGGACGCTGGAGGTGGATGCCGAGACGCCGGTCTACACCGACAGCCGCCTGTGCGTCGACACGATCACGAAATGGGCTCCGGGCTGGGAGCGCAAGGGCTGGAAGCGCAAGGGCCAGCCGCTCAAGAATCTCGACCTGGTGAGGCAGCTGCTGGCGCTCTACCGCGCGCACCCGGCGTGTCCTCTCGAGTGGATCGCGGCCCACTCGGGTTATCGCTGGAACGAGTATGCTGACTCCCTTGCCACCGCCTGGCTGCGGGGCGAGCTCGATGAGACTGGGGAATGAGTTACGTACTCAAGAGGACCGGCCCCCTGGCGGTGGCGGCACTGGCGTTGGGGATCTCGCTTCCCGCCGCCGGGACAACCTGTCCGGCGAGTTGTGAGTGGGGGTACGGGCCCGGCGTCGGTCCAGCGACCTGGGGTGCGACGTGTTGCCCGGTCTGCGACGGAGCCAGCCAGTCGCCGATCGACATTCGGCCCACCGATGCCAGCGCGGGCGACCTCGGGCCGCTCAGACTCAACTACCGCGAATCCCATCTCGAGCTCAGCAACGACGGTCGCACCCTCGTGGTCACCGACGAGCTCGAGCCGGGCGCGAACTACCTCGAGCTCGGCGACCGGCGTTGGGACCTGACACAGTTCCACTTCCACTCGCTGAGCGAGCACACGATCGATGGTGAGCACTTCCCGCTCGAGATCCACTTCGTCCACCGGCGGACTTCCTACGACGTCGCCGTGATCGCCGTCATGGTGGAGGAGGGACCGCGCAAACCCGCCTTCAATCCGCTGTGGAACTCCCTTCCAGCCGTCGAGAGCGTGGCGGCGCGCACAGTGATTCTCAACCCGAGGAGGTTGATTCCGGGGCAGTTGGCGTACTACACCTACCGCGGCTCGATGACCGAGCCCGACTGCGCGGAGGTGGTGACCTGGTTCGTCCTCCGGAAGCCCGTGCCGATGTCGAGCGAGCAGATCGAGGCTTTCCGAGCCATCTTCGAGAGCAACTACCGGCCGGTCCAGCCGCTCAACGGCCGTTCCGTGCTGACCGGCGAGTGAGCGAGCGATGACCCACTGCTACCTCTCCTCGGTTCTGGTGCTCGTCGGGGCGACTCTCGGCTGCTCGTCGAACAGCGTACCGGATGCCAACAGGGCGCTGCGGCCGCTCCCCCTGACCTCCGCCGCCGACCTCGCCGCCTACGAGGTCGCAGACGCTGCCAGCGACCAGCTCGCCGCCTGGTACGCCGACGCCTTCGAGCTACGCGAATCAGGTGAGGAGCTGCCGGCCGATGACCCGCTTCTCGACGGGTGCGGCGCCGCGGCGATCGATCGCATCCGCCTCGACGCTGTCGAGCAGGCGGCGAGTCCCGAGCTCGTGACGGTCCTACTAGCCTTGGCCGAGGCGCAGCAGGAGCGTCTGACAGCGCTTGTGCGACCGGGAAAGTTTCGGTTCAAGCGCCACCTCGAGGCCGAACGCCGGGTGGCGGAGCTGAGGTTCGGGTTGCGGCGGTGGCGCTTGCAGCGCTGATGGACACGCCTTGCTGGGACCAGTCGGCGAGATAATGAGAGGATCGACCAACGTGGTTCGACGCATTGTGCAGGTTGGAGTGGGGCCGTCATGGACGATCTGAAGAGCTACATTCGTGAGATCCCCGATTTCCCCGAGCCGGGTATCCTCTTTTACGACATCTCGACGCTGCTCAAGGACCCGCTGGCGTTGCGCATGACGGTGGATCGCTTCGTCTGGCTCTTCTCGCAGATGCACGTCGATCAGGTCGTGGGTATCGAGGCGCGCGGATTCATGTTCGCGCCGATCGTCGCCTACAACTTGAACGCCGGATTCGTGCCGGTGCGCAAGCCCGGCAAGCTGCCGGCGAAGACGGTTAGCCAGCCTTACGAGCTCGAGTACGGCTCGGACGAGCTGGAGGTGCACGAGGACGCGATCGAGCATGGAGCGAAGGTCCTGATCGTTGACGACCTGCTCGCCACCGGTGGCACCGCCGCGGCGACGGCGCAGCTGGTGAGCGGACTCGGCGGCGACATCGTGGGACTCGGGTTCATCGCCGAGCTCACCTTTCTCGCCGGCCGCGACCGGCTGCCGGGCCTCCGCGTCGAATCACTCCTCACCTATTGACGTCGAGCTCGCCGCGCGCCGCCAGATCGAGAAAGATCTCGACCACAGCCGGGTCGAACTGCTTGCCAGAGGCCTGCCGGATGCGGGACAGCGCTTCGGATTGGGGTAGGGCGGCGCGGTAGCTGTGGGCCGAAGTCATGCTGTCGAAGGCCTCGGCGACCGCGATCATGCGCGATTCGAGCGGAATCGCCTCGCCGCGAAGCTGGTCGGGGTAGCCGTTGCCGTCGAAGTGCTCGTGATGGTGGCGCACGAACGGAGCGATCCCACGCCAGAGGTCGATTTGTCGCAGCATGTCGAAGCCGATCACGGGATGTTTCTCGACCGCGGTCCGGCCCTCCCGCAGGCTGTCCCGGTCGATCCGCAGCATCCCGATGTCGTGCAGCAACGCGGCGAAGTGGAGGCTGCGGAGCTGGCTCTCCGGTAGTCGCATTGCCCGGCCGATCCTGTTGGCCAGCTGTGCCACCCGTCTCGAGTGGTCGGTTTGGTAGTCGAGGTGGGCGTCGAGAGTGCTGACGAGCAGTTGGGTGACGTGGGCGAAGAAGTTGCGCTGTTGGCTTCTCAGGTCCGAGTTGCCCAGCGCGACAGTCACCAGGCGGGCGAGGGCAGTGAGGGTCCCGACCTCGGCCGGATCGTGTTCTGCTGCGGCCTGGCGGACGAGGATCAGCGCTCCCTGAGTGCGCACGCCGGCGCCGACACCGATGGCTGAGGCCGAGAGGGTGGCGATCTCCCCGTGGACGATCTCGGCCTCTTGTTGCTCGGAGTCCTCGGGGAGAGCCAGGGCCGCCATCTCGTCGATCTCCTCCCGATGGGTGGAATAGAGCTTCTCGGCCTCGGGCCCAATCGATCGGAGGACGCTGAACCCCTGCCGGGTTTTCTCGAAGGCGAGAAAGTAGGCCGCGGTGGCGCCGGTCAGAGCGGCGGCGCAGCGGGTGGCTATGGCAACGACGCCATCGCGATCGGCGGTCTGGGCGAGCGAGCGCGACGCATCGACCAGGCTCGCCAGTCGCCGACTGTGGCGTTGCGCTCGTCCGACAGACTGCCGTGTGGTGCGCTGGAGCACGAAGAAGGAGGCTAGCGAAAGCAGGGCGAGCGATAGGATCAGACCGCCGAGGCCCGGCCGCAGCAGCGCGGCGCCGGCGTAGCGTTTGATCACTAACACCAGAGTGACCAGGGGCACGACGCCGCCGAGAAAGTAGGCGACGAAGGCAGCTCGATCGAGCGGCTGCGAGAAGATCGAGAAGCGACTCAGTTTCGGGGGCATGGGGACAGGAGAATAACACCCGATGGCGGCTCGAGTCGCGCTGTGGTACAGTGGCGTAAATGAGGCGTAAACATAATTTGGGAGCAAGAAACAGTGGCCGCCACGAAGTTGTCGCGGCGCAGCGGATCGCACGCCAGATCGAGGAGTCCTGTCGCCGTCGGTTGCCCGACTGCCAGGTCGTGACCGTTCTCGACGGGTTCGGTGACTCCATCAATCTGAGGGTCGGGAGCCGGAGTGGCGCGCCGGGAGATCAGCTCTGGGTGCGAGACCTCGACGTCGACTGCCTGGCGACGACCAAGGCGGTCGACGACCTGGCCCGGGTGATCAGCGTCTGGATCGAGCCCGAGGCCGTGGATGCGACGCGTCTCTCGCCGGCCGTGACGTCCGCCGCCGTGAGGCGTTGGACTGCATTTCTCACCCCATTTCGGCTGCACCGGCGGATCTGGTGCTCGGTCCCCAAGCCCGGCATAATGGCGGCCGCTGATGACGGAGAGCGAACATGGACTGGCGGTCGATGCCAAGGGGCTGGGCCGGCGCTTCGGCCGCGTCTGGGCCCTCGCCCACGTCGACCTCGCCGTTGAGTTCGGTACGTCGGTCTGGCTCCGTGGCGCGAACGGCGCCGGCAAGACGACGCTGCTGAGGATGCTGGCGAGTTTGAGCACGCCGTCGTGTGGCGAGCTCTCGGTCGCGGGGTTCGACGTGTACCGGGAGCTCGACGACATCCGTCGCGAGGTCTCCTTCATCTCGCATGCGCTCTATCTCTATCCCGGCCTCACCGCCATCGAGACCATGCTGCTATGGATGCGGCTGGGAGAAGGCGAGGTGAATCGAGCGGATGCGGCAGATCGACTAGCCGAGGTCGGGCTCGTCGGTGCGGCAACGCGTCGCGTCGGCGAGTTCTCCGCCGGAATGAAGAAGCGCCTGGCCCTGGCCCGCACGCAGCTCGAGGCCCCGAAGGTCCTGCTGCTGGACGAGCCGTTCAGTTCGCTGGACACGGCCGGTTGCCAGCTGGTCGAAGCCTGGGTGCTGAAGTTCGTCGAGGGCGGCGGCACGGTGGTCATGGCCTCGCACGATCACGAGCGCTCGCTAGCGCTTTGCCAGCTGGTGATCGACCTCGAGAACGGGCAGATCACGGGCTCGCATGCCGGCGGGGGAGGTGCGTGATGAGGTCAATAACGAGGACAGTGTGGGCTATTCTGAGCAAGGATCTCCTGCTCGAATGGCGCGAACGCACCCGGACCCTGTCGGTGATCCTTTTTGCCGTCGTCACCCTGTTGCTGTTCTCGTTCGCGCTCGGCCCCGACGTCGACGCCCTGCGGGCGGCCACTCCGGGCTTCTTGACGCTCGCTCTGCTCTTGAGCTCGACCCTGGCGCTGGGCGAGAGCTTCCGCCTCGAGCGTGAGGACCATGCCCTCGAAGGGCTGGTCATGCGGCCGGTGGGTGCAGGGTCGATTTTCTACGCCAAAGCGTTGGCCAATGCGCTGCTCCTGACGCTGCTGGCGCCGATCGTCGTGACCTTGGCCGTCGTGCTCTACAGCCTCGAGATCGGAGCGGGGTCGCTGGCGCGCTTGATCGGTTGCTGGAGTCTCGGGGCGGCAGGCCTGGCGGCGCCCGGGACCCTTTACGCGGCGATGACTTCCCGCCTCAAGACCCAGGACGTCGCCCTACCCATCTTGCTGTTCCCGCTGGTCGTTCCCGTGCTGCTAGGATCCGTCAAGGCGATGGACCTGGTTCTCTTTGGTGATGCCATGGGACAGCTGGGAAGTTGGATCAGTCTCCTCATAGCTTTCGACGTCATCTACTGGGCAGTGTGTGGAGTCCTGTTTCGGTTCGCGCTGGAGGAGGGCGAATGAACGCAAGAAGTGTGCTGGGTCTCGGCGGCATGGCGCTGCTCCTCGTCGGCAGCTACATCGGCCTTTTCGTGGCTCCGCCCGAGCGCTATATGGGCGATGTCCAGCGCATCTTGTACGTCCACGTACCCGCGGCGAAGAACGCAATGTTGATCTACACCTTTGCCTTCGGTTTCGCGATCGCGTCGCTGTGGAGCGGCAAACTCAAGTGGGACGATCGGCTCGTCGGAGCGGTGGAAGTTGGGGTCGTCTTGAACGCCCTGCTGCTGGTCCAAGGGATGATCTGGGGCCGCGCCGCCTGGGGCGTGTGGTGGGACTGGGACGTCGGCTCGTCGGAGCGGTGGAAGTTGGAGTCGTCTTGAACG
>JAPUJD010000082.1 GCA_027296385.1 Acidobacteriota bacterium
ACACCCTGGGCGACGCCCACCTCTACTGCAACCACCTGGAACAGGCTCGCCTTCAGCTCGGGCGCGCGCCGCGACAGCTGCCGCGCATGCGGCTCGCGGCTGACGTGACGTCGATCTTCGACTTCCGCTACGAGCACTTCACGCTCGAGGACTACGATCCTCACCCCCACATCAAGGCAGCGATCGCGGTTTGAGGACCTCGATCATCGTGGCAGTCGCGGCCAACGGCGTCATCGGGCACTGCAACGCCCTCCCCTGGCACCTTGGCTCCGACCTGCGCCGTTTCAAGCGCCTCACCATGAGCCACCACCTCGTCGTCGGCCGGCGACCCTGGGAGTCGATGGGCCGGGCGCTGGCCGGCCGGGGGGTGATGGTTATATCCCGGTACACGCCGACGCTACCGGTCGGCGTGCAGGCGACCGGAGGGCTCGACGAGGCCATCGCCCTGGCCGTGGCCGCAGGTGACGACGAGCTCTTCGTTGCCGGTGGTGCCGCGATCTACGCCCTGGCTCTACCGGTCGCCGACCGCCTCTACCTCACCCGCATCCATGCGGACATCGACGGCGACGTGTACTTCCCGGAGCTCGATCTCGACGACTGGGTGAAGGTGGCGAGCAAAGAGGGCAGCGTCGGCGAGCAAAGCCCTCTCCCTCACACGTTCCTCACCTACGATCGGCGCCGCGCGGGACACTAGTGCACTAGCTTCAGGCCTGAGCGGCGACACGCTGGGCATGCTCACCACTCAATCCCCAGCTCAAGGACCGTCGGTTTCGTCGACTGCAGGGGTTGTCGGCAGCGATTTGTCCGAGCTCGGGATTTGTTACGTCCCAGAATCCTTGGCCGCTCTCTTCAGATCTGGAACTGCAGATCGTACAGACGCTTGTAGATGCCGCCCTCGTCGAGCAGCTGAGCGTGAGTGCCGATCTGGGTGATGCGTCCCGCTTCCATGACGATGATGCGATCGGCCGAGATCACGGTCGACAGCCGATGGGCGATCACCAGAGCCGTGCGAGCCCGGATGAGGTTGTAGAGCGCCTTCTGCACCAGGGCTTCGGACTCGCTGTCGAGCTGCGAGGTCGCCTCGTCGAGAATCAGGATCGGCGCGTTCTTGAGCAGAGCTCGCGCGATGGCGAGGCGCTGGCGCTGGCCGCCCGAGAGCCTCTGGCCCCCCTCACCGATGCGGGAGTCGTAGCCCGCCGGGAGCTTCATGATGAAGTCGTCTGCATAGGCCGCCGCGGCCGCTTCGCGCACCTTCTCCAGCGTCAGATCGGAGCGACCGTAGGCAATGTTGTTGCGCACCGTCTCGTCAAAGAGAACGGTGTCCTGTGTGACGATGCCGATCTGGCGTCGCAGGCTCTCCAAGGTCACGTCCCGGTGGTCGACCCCGTCGATGGTGATGCGCCCCTCGTCGGGATCGTAGAACCGCGGCAGTAAGTTGATCAGGGTCGACTTCCCGGCACCCGAGGGCCCCACCACGGCGACGACCTCGCCGCGCACGATCTCGAGATCGACTCCCTTCAACACCGCCTCGTCGTCGTAACCGAAGACCACGCCCTCGAAGCGGATGGCCTCGTGGAAGCCGTCGATCTCCCGCGCTCCTTCGCGATCGTGGATCTCGTTCGGCACCGCCAGAATGCCCGCGACACGCTGCACCGCCGCTCGCGCCTCCTGCAGAATCAGATTGACTTTGTTCAGCTTGCGGATCGGGTCGTAGAGCATCATCAACGCGGTCAGAAACTGCACCAGCAGTGATGCCGTGAGCTGCTCCGACCGTACCGCCCTGCCGGCATAGATCAGGAACGCCGCCGAGCCGACGGCCGCCAGGGATGCGACCACCGGACCCGAGAGGTGGTTGAGGATCTGCGAGCGTAGCTTGACCTGCAGGTGGCGATCCGTCGCCTCGGTGAAGCGCTGGTGCTCGAAATCCTCCATGCCGAAGGCCTTGACCACTCGATGCCCACGCGTCGCCTCGGACAGCAGCTGGGTGAGGTCGGCCATGCGCTCCTGGCTGCTGTGGCTGGTCTGCCACATGCCCTTGCCGAAGCGGAAGATCGGATAGACGAAGACAGGGGTCGCAACGAGACAGATCAGCGCCAGCTTGAAGTGGATGTTGAGCAGGACGACGACCAGCACGATCAGGGTGGGCGTCTGCTGGAAGAGATCGAGCAGGCGGCTGGTCACCGCGTTCTGCATCACCGTCACATCGGTCACCACCCGGCTGACGAGCTCGCCTGACGTGTGCTCCTCGTGAAACCGGCTCGACTGCTCGACCACTCGGCGGAACAGGTCATTGCGCATCTCGGTGGTCATCCCCAGCCCGATGTGCTGGAACGAATAGCCTGAGAGGAAGCTGGCTCCAGCGCGCACGAGCAGCACCAGGACCATCAGCAGCGGCACGAGATAGACCACGTTCTCCTGATTGATCCCCAGCCGGCGCTTGAGACTCTGATACCCCTCCTCGAGAGCCCCCTTGAGGTCGAGCTTCTGCTTCATGCGGCCGAGCCATCCGTCCTCGGGCACGGCAACGGGCGCCTCGACGGCCGGGCGCTCGCCAGGCGTGGTCGCGCCGGCGCCCAAGGCGCCACCGGGCCGCTGGTCTGTCATCAGCACCTCGCCGAAGATCGGCTCGACCAGTACGACCAGTCCCCCGGTGGCCAGAGCGTATGTCAGCACCGAAGCCAACGCGATCAGCGCCCAGCCGCGTTTACGGCGCCCATAGCGCCAGAGAAACGGCACGGTCGTCAAGAGGCGCTACCCGTCGCGATCCCGAGTTTGGCCAGCACGCGGTTGTCGATCCAATCCTGGTCGAGCCACTCGACCGGATCGGTCGCCACGCCGTGCAGGAACACCGCGAAGTGCAAGTGGTCGCCACCGGCGAGGCCCGTCTGACCCGTGCGGCCAAGGGTCTGGCCTCGCGCAACGCGGTCGCCTGTCGCGACCTCGAACGACGAAAGGTGTCCGTAGAGGCTCATCAGCCCGTATCCGTGATCGATGACGACGACGTTACCGTAAATTCCCAAGAATCGGGTCATGACGACGATCCCGCTGTTGGCCGCCGGTACTTTCGCCCGCTTGACCGACGCGAGATCGAAACCCAGGTGATCCTGGCGATCCACCTCGCGGCCCTCGTAGAAATAGGTGCGGCGATCGGCGAACCGCGCCATGACCTGACCGTTCGGCATTGGCGTGAAAGCCCCCTGCCAGAGGAACTCCTGTGCACTGTCGCGAGCCAGGTCGGCGATCTGTTTGCGGTTGCTCGCTCGCAGCCCGGAGTTGATCGCCAAGTAGCGCTCGACCAGCGAGCCGGTCGCCGTGAGCTCGGGAGTTTGGGACTCGATCTGAAGCGCCACCCGCTCGATGAAGCGATCGCCGACGTTGATCATGTCATGCCTCGGCTCCCGAGGTCGTAGCAAATCGACGAAGGCGCGCTCGGCTCGGTTGCCGAGGTCGTCGACCGCAACCAGTCGAATCGTGGCATCCGATGCCAAGTCGTACGGCACCGCGAAGAGCGTGAACGAGCCGCCACCGCCGGGTAGCGGATATCCGGGGAAAAACCTCTCGCCCACCTCGACGCCGTGGCGCACCACGTGCTCGCCGAAGCGGTAGACGACCGTCTCGCTACCACCCTGCCTCGGGTAGTGCTGGCTCGACAGCACACTGAGGCGCGGCGGCGTCAACCGCACGGGCAGGAGTAACTCGTGCGTCACCGGATCCGGTGTCCGGAGCCAGGTCCCGGCGCGCCAGAGGGTGAGGCGCAGCGTTGCCTCACCGGCAACCAGGCCCTCGGTGACTGTGCTCCCGACGGGCACGGCTATCTGCGCCTCGGCCGTGGACTCGCCCCAAAAGCTCCACACCGGGCGGGGCTCGAACTCACGGTCGGCCAGTGGCGTCACCCTCTCGCCTTGGAGCAGCTCCAGCGTCATGCGCCGCAGGCCGCGGTCCGGCTCACGACCGAGCGCAGTCACCACGGTCCGGGGCCCGATGCCGGGCAAATCGGCACTCAACTCGGCCTCAGGCTTCCCACCCACTCGCAGCGAGATCAGTGCCAGGGCCGCCACCAAGGCGGTGGCAACAATCTTCAGGGCCCGCTTCGGCCGTACGCGGCGCGAGTCGCTCGGTGGTATCACCCTCAGCCCTCCTCGGATCTGGAGGAGCGATCGTGGAAACCCTTCATGACGTCGCGGTGAGCCGAGTAACGAGCACGGGTCTCAACGTACTGCCGGTGGGAGAGTCCGAGCTCGCTGGCGATGCGGCGGGCCTGCTCCTCCTCGACGACAGAGATCGAGCCATCGGCCGCGGAAACGGCGAAGACGCAGTCCAGGAGGTCGAGCCTCTCCTGCCGGCTGGCGATTTCGGAAAACTCGCGCGTGACCAGGAAGTTCTCGGTACCGCCGAAGAGCCTGTTCTGGCTCTTGGCGATTTCGACCACCAGCAGTGCCTGGTCCTCGGGCAAGCCCCCGCGCTCGCGAACGAGATCCTCCATGCTGCGGGACTCGTCTGCGGAAATGTCGAGGTCTGCGTTCGCCACCCGGCCCAGGATGTAGGCGAAAGCGGCGATGAAACGCGCCCGCGCGGGGTCGAGCGCCTCCAGTCGCGCTACGATCCTGCGCACCGACTCGGTGTCCGCAGAATAAGTGTCTGATGGCTCGGGCGAAGCACCGAGCAGTCGCTCCAAAATCGACATGTCGTTTCTCGCCGCGCCGCGGCTGCTCGATCCTAACCCGATTCAAAGTGCCCGGTACAATGCAGTCATGAACCCGCACCCGATCCGTCGTGCCTCGCTTGCCGTTGTCATGGCCGCGGCGCTCGCTTGCGCCCAGCCAACCGATGACGCTTCGGTTGCCACAGCGGACTCGAGCCAGCGCCTGGTCGGCATCTGGCGCGCCGTGCTGCTCTCGCCGGGCGGCGATCTGCCCTTCACCCTCGAAATCTCGGATAGAGGCGGAGGCCTACGGGCGGTAGCCATCAACGGCGAGGAACGTTTGCCCTTCAGCGATGTCGAGATCGCCGGTGACGAAGTCACCCTGGCTTTCGACTGGTACGACTCGCGCATCGAGGCTCGCCTCGCCGACGATGGGACCCTGAGCGGTCGCTGGGAGAAGACGGTACCGGGCGGTGTCTCGGCGCTGGATTTTCTCGCCACCCGCGGCGTGGCGGCGCGTTTCCTCCCCATCCTCGGCGCGGAGCCGGTGACGGGAGTCACCGACGTCACCGGCGTCTGGCGAGTGGAGTTCTCCGACGATGACGGCACCGAGACGGCGCAGGGAGAGTTCCGCCAGCAGGGCTCACGCGTTGTCGGCACATTTCTCACGCCGACCGGCGATTACCGCTTTCTCGAGGGCTCCTTCGACCACGGCCTGCTGCGGCTGTCGACCTTCGACGGCGCCCACGCCTTCCTGTTCCATGCTCGCGCGAGCGAGGCCGGCTCGCTAGTCGGCGACTTCTGGTCGCGCGACAGCTACCACGCCACCTGGACAGCCACGCGAGCCGACCAGGACGAGAGGCTCCTGCCCGACGCGTGGGCCCAGGCCGGCCTGACCAACGAACAGGGGCGCTTCCGATTCGCCTTCGACGACCTCGAGGGCACTCGTCTGACGAGCGACGACCCGCGTTTCGCGGGCAAAGTCGTGATCGTCAACATCTTCGGCTCGTGGTGCCCCAACTGCAACGACGAGGAACCGCTGCTGGTGGAGTGGTACCGGCGCTACCGCGACCGCGGGCTCGAGATCGTCGGCCTGGCCTACGAGTTCAGCGGCGACGCCGAACGCGATCGGCTCTACGTGCGTAAGTTCGCCGACCGCCATGGCGTCGAGTTCCCACTCCTACTGGCGGGAATCAGCGACAAGCAGGCGGCAGCGGAGACCTTGCCCGATCTCACCGCCGTGATCGCCTTCCCCACCAGCGTCTTCATCAGTCGCGACGGCAGGGTCCGCCGCATCCACACGGGCTTCGCCGGCCCCGGCACGGGAGCTCACTACAACGAGCTCGTGGCCGAGCTCGAGGGACTGATCGAGGAGCTCCTGGCCGAACCGGGCTAGCTGCTCGTGAAGGCGCCGTAGAGAACGAACTCACCGGTCGTGCGCACGGTACCTGCCCAACCGGCCAACCGCAGCCTCTCCTCCAGCTCGGCCGCGTTGCCTCTGGTCCTGGCCGCGATCGTACCTGCCCTGGCGCAGGAACCACTCGTCGCACTCCGGCGCTCGCGCGCTGTAGTACTCGATCTGCTCTTGCAGAAGAGCCGAGCCTCGTTCTGTCATGGCCAGCTCACGCGAGGTCGACGGTCGGTTCGCGTTCCCCGAGTGCGTACTTGACGACGTCGACGACGTCGATCGTCAGCGACAGAGCGTTCATGACCATCAAGACGACGATCCAGGAGACGTAGACGGGCTGACCCGACAGGCCGTCGAGCCGCCCGAGTAGCCAGTACAGGAGCGGAAACCACAAGAAGTGACCGAGCCCCAAGAGGCGCACGAAGCCTAGACGCGAGAAGAGGACCATCTGCGCCAGGCCGCCGAAAGCGAACGCGCCCAGGATCCAGCGCGCCTCGGGGCGGTCGATGAAAAAGAGCGACGCCATGTTGACGAGCACCAACGCCATCACCCAGAGGCGCCAGTGCACCGGCAGGCCCATGATGTGTCTGAAGAATGAGAGCGCCGTAGCCATTAGATCGTCTACTTGCCGGCCCGCGCGAGGCCGTGCCTGCACCGAGCTCCGTGCCGGCAGTCTACAGCCGGAGCGAGCTCGAGGGGAGCCGAGTCAACCTCTCCCGCATCAGGCTGCTGCGCCTCCAAGCCGACGGCAGAGATTGGGAGCTCAAGCTCGAACCTCCGGTAAACAAAGTGTTGCCCATCGCCCGCGACCGACTCGCAGGCCTCAGGACGGCTCTCGGGGAGTCTCGCAGCTGAAGCGCGAGAATCTTGCCGATCAAGGCAGCAGATCGAAGCCGAGCTCGCGGCCATTCGCTCGAACGCGCTCATCGAGTGACAACAACCCGAGGCCGGGAATCAGCGACCGGCCGAGTAACGCCGTGGCCAGGTGGATGGCATCCAGAGTGCGGACCGGCTCCACCGGGAACGGGCGGCGAGCGCGGTCGACGATTTCTTCGCTGAGACCCAGGATCGACCAATGCCCGGCGACGTGCTCCAGCCTCGACCTCAGGTCGACCCTCTGCACCTCGCTGAGCCGACCACCGCTCGACGCGCGGATCAGGACCCGGTCACATTCGATGAGGGTCAACTCGGAAGCGAGAACCAGCTCGGCACCCGCCAAGGCGCCGCGCGCCCCGATCGAGCGGTCCTCGCCAAGGAGCCACGAGAGAACGGCGCTCGACTCCGCATAGAGGTTCAGTGGCCGCCCCGCTCCTCGTCGAGGAACTTCGCGGCCTCGCCGGGAGCGAGCACCGGCTCGACGGCGGAGTAGAGATCCGGGCGGTTGGCGGCGCCTAGTCGGACCTTCCCCTGGCGGGCGCAGGATACCAGGGCCGGATACGGAGACTCCGCCTGCACCCGCGGCTCTCGTAGCTCGGCGACGACTTCGCCGCGATCGGTCACCAGAATCTCCTCTCCGGACCGCACCATGCGCACGTATTCGCTCAACCTGTTCTTGAGCTCACGGATGCCGACGGCTTTCACGACCCCAATGTAGCTTCAAGTGGCTACAAAGTCAAAATCCTCCCACGAGCCTCCACTAGCTTGCGCTGATTAGGTCGATGATCGCTTGCGCTGCTGCTGTCAGCGCGTCGGCGTCGGGATTGCTGATCTGGTTGCCCCGCTGGGCTTCCACCGCGTTGATGAAGGCTCCCAGCCGGTTGATCGCTGCTTGGTCATTGTTCTCGTTCATGTCCTGGAGCGCGACATCATCGTACTCAACCTGCAGCAGGTGGCCCGGTGCGGGCCCGGTCGAGACGGTGAGCAGGTAGTCGCCGGCCGGGAGTCCGGCGGGGAGCGCGGCGAGGATCTCGATGTCCGTGGGGATCCCCAGGATCGTTAGGGGGGCGAGATCGCCGAGGGTGACCTCCGGCGGCCCTCCGAAATCGAAGTCCGCGCCGAGGATCATGA
>JAPUJD010000083.1 GCA_027296385.1 Acidobacteriota bacterium
GTCGCCCAAGGTCACCTGCCCCGTCGTCGGGAGGTTGTGAAAGTAGGTGTACTTCAGCAGCGCGTTGAAGCGGTCGTGCGCCACCGGACGGTAGGCACCACCGAATACGGCTTCTGTGTAGCCGCCATCGTAGAACTGCCCGAGCGAGCTGTCGCTGAATGAGTGATTGAACTTCCCGAGAAATCGCAGGCTCGGGGTCATCTGGAGCCTCAGGTTGTTCCGGAACAACCACGTCGTTCGCTCGTTCCACGATCCGTCGAGCTGCTCGGCTTCATCGAAGCGGTATTCGATACCGCTCGAGAGTTGGAGCCGTTCGAAGGCGTAGCCGACGCTCGTACCGCCCGCTCGACGCTTGGTCTCGGCGTTGGTGCGCCGGTCGATCAAGGTGCCGAGTTCCCAGTTTGCACCGAAGCTCCAGCGAGCCGACGGCGAGAAGCTCAGACCGAAGGCCTGGCTCAGGCCATTCGACGAGTCGGAGTGCTGCCAGCGATCCTCGCGGTAGACGCTTCCGCTGTCTGAGAGGCGAGTCCTCATCCCCGATATGAACGTGCCCTTTCGCGCGTGCAGGCCGTTCACACCTCGTTCGTTGTCGAGCGCGTAGCTGAAATACTGGCGCGTTTTCTCGGATTGCTGGTAGCTCGTCCCGAACTTGAGAGCCGGGCCCTGGTCGCCGTACGAGACCTCGCCGTCGAGTTGCAGGCGATCGTTGAACCGGTAGGCGCCGCCGAGACCGAAGCGGTTGTTGCCCTCCCGGTCGCCCGTCTTCGCGAGCGTGGCCTGTGCGAATCCGTAGCCGTTCCAGTTGTCGCGCGAGTCGTAATCGACCTGCACGGTCGCGTCCGTGCGCATGCCTTCTTCTTGCGTCACGACAACGACGGGCGCGTCGTCCGTCCTATCCTCGTAGCGCACGCCGGCGCCGAGGCTCCACCGATTCGTGAGCTGGTAGCCGAGGTCGAGTTCCGCGGCGGTGGTCGTCAGGCCCTCGTCCTCGACGACTTGGTCCGCCTTCGCGGCCAGGTGAAGGGCGTCCATCACCGGCAGCTGGAACGTGCCGCCGTAGTGATCCGTATCGGCCAGGGTGTTGAGGCCGGGCGCCGAGTAGCCGCCGTCGAGCTTCTGGTAGTAGAGGCTCATGCGCCCTCTTCCCGCCTCGAAGAAGTCGGCGAAGCCGACACTCAGATCCGCGCGGTAGCCGTTCGCCTTGGCCTGGGTCGAGCCGAGACTCGCGGTTCCGAGAAAGCCGAAGCCGCCGTCGTCGGAAACAAAGGTCTCCGAAACCAACCCCTCGCTGCGGCTGGCCTGCAGCTTGAGCCACGAGTCGGTGCTCTTGCGCAGTGTCAGGTCGCCGGAGTAGAGATTGCTGTCGGCGCCCGCGTCGCTGTGGCTGGCGGTCGCGCCCAGCCTGACAAAATCGTTGATCCAGTAATGGCCCTGGCCTCCGGTGACCAGCGCATCGGGCTCGTTGAAGCCCGGAGTGAATTCGTACTGAACGACCAGCCAGGCTTCGTTCCCGCTCAAACCCTGGCTGCGCACCAGCAGGCCGTCGGTAACCGTGGCCGACACCGGCTCGGAGAGCAAAATGCGACCCTGGAGATAATCGATGTCGTAGTCCTGGTCCGGCGACAGGTACACCGCGCCGGTCACGAGTCCGGAGTCCTTGTCGCGCGTCTCGATCCGCACGCGCTCGGAGCCGGTGAGGATGTCCTGCCGGCGCAGGAAGTAGAGCGATCCGCCCGTGCCGCGGAACTCCTCCCGGCTGGGCACGGTGCCCGGCTCGGCGATGAAGCCATCGAGCATCATACGCTGCTCGCCGAAGCCCGTCGTCGTCGGGGGCTGATAGTGGAGGTTGGCGCCGTAGAGTCCACGTTCGACCTGCGCGAGCTCGTTGTCCCGGTAGCCAATGTTGAAGCTACCCCAGAGCGCATGGCTCTCAGCCTTGCTCAGCTTGATGTAGAACTTGCCCGAGGTGGGAGCGCCCTGCTCGACGGTGCCGTCGTCGCCGAAGGTCGGATAGTGGTAGTCGGGATCGATGCGTCGGAAGAGATGATCGGGCGACTTGTCCATGAAGTTGCTGAAGAGGTCTTCCACTGAACCTTCGCGGGTGTCCGCACTCGCCGTCAGCTTCCAGTCCTCGCCGAACTTGCCGCTCACGTAGAAGGCGAGCCGGCCGTCGGCCAGTGAGTCGCGGTCATAGGTCGCGTTCTTCCCGTCGAGTGAATCGGCGGGGCCGTTGGTCTTGCCCGCTGAGAGCGTGAGATCGGCGATCGCGACGTAGAACCATTCGTCCCGCTCGAAGTCGAAGTCGCGCAGGAAGAGCTCGCCGTTCCCGTCCTGGTCGAGCACGGCGACCTCCACCGTGTGCAGGCCCGATGGCAGGATCGCTTCGGCCGCGAAGTTGCCACGCCCGTCCACCGGCACGGGCGTGCCGGCGAGCCAGACCGCGTGCCCCGGCGGGATGCCGCTGCCCTCTACCGTGACGGTCCCGACGTTGCCGAGCGGAATGTTCCGCGTGATCAGCTCGCTCTCGCCGTATCCCGTGAGCAGCGCATCGCGTCGCGAGGGCTCGAGCGCGTCCATCGGCACGTGATCCGCGTGTGCGAGATCTGCGGGCTGCGGCTGCTCGAGAATCATCCA